>CAMHFA010000104.1 GCA_946184255.1 uncultured Bacteroidales bacterium | reverse complement strand
GTCCAGATTCCGGCCGATAGTGCCGACCTCGTAGTTTTTCTCATATGAAGGAATCTTGTACCACGGATCCTTCCTCGCAAGTTCCCAGTTGGGCTGGGCTATGGATTCTTCATGCTCGAAATTGAAATAGCACAGGTCCCTGGCATCTAAGCAGGACTTGGCGAACCCTGAAGGGTAGTTCCGCAATCCGCTCCAGTCGTGGTCGTAACCGGTATATGAATCCTGACTCCCCCGGGTCATCATGCGGTGAGTCAGCCAAGGGTTTGGCGCATGGGCGTTACCGTATATATCCAGTGTCCCATCGTAATTGGCGTAATGCATATGCTGCCAGAAGGATGTCGGAGAGACAAGCCTGCTGCTGTCAGTACCGATAATAGCCGGCACTATCGCATTGATATAGTCTTCAGAATCGGAAAAACCATGGTTTTTGAACCGGTTGGGATGGTTGCTTGCCTCCCACATCACGATAGAAGGATGATTGTAAACCTGGCGCATATAGACCGGATAATTCGCGATGTCCACATTCCAGACCTCTCCCTCCCTGATCCAACTGGAAGTCTGCCATATAAGATATAATCCAAGCTGGTCGGCAAACTCGGCGAATCGTGGATCATTGATGCCGCTAGGTGTCTCGTTTTCAGCATGGACGTGGATGCGAAGAAGATTCCCCAGGGATTTAGCCATCATAAGCTCTCGTAGCACTGTCTCATCAGTAGGACAACGGACAGTCACTGCAACCGTCTCCAAAGGAAGGCGGTAACCGAAAATCTGGCCGCCATTCAACATATCCGGCCTGTGGTTTATATAGAGGACTCCTCCCTTCTGTTCAATCAGACGGACTCCGGTGGTAGTGACAAGGTCATCGACCGGTTTCCCGTCACTGTCCTTAAGGATTATCTCAACCTTGTAGAGCCTAGGGGAATCAGAGGACCAGAGCTCAGGAGACTCTAGGGGAATGTCAATACTTATGTCATTGTCCACCTTCGGACGCAGTTCAACTTTCATTTCATGGCTGGCAATGCAGGATCCTTCAACAGGGAACCAAGGGTAATAATTGACCACCAGGCTACCGTCCCAAGTGCGGGCCGAGTCGGTTTTCAAGGTTACCTTGTGATGCTGGATGGCCACTTGGCCATCTAGGGAAGAAGTATTGACAAGACCTTCCGAGATATGTCCAGTACCGTCAGTCAAGACAAGCTCAGACCTACCTAGGAACCATCCGAAATTATGGTCATTGGGTGCATGGAACACTGTCGCGTCGGTATAGTATGGCTTTACTTTCACGGCAATGGTATTCTCAGTGCCCGGGATGAGGTATTCAGAGACATCTATATTCCTTGGCAAACGGCCGTTCAAAACTGCTGCAGGTCTGCCATTGACCCAGACTTCCCCACCCGGATCCAGAGTCTCCATCACAAGGGACGCTGACTTGAACTCGCCAACATTTACCTTTGTCCTCAAGTAATAGTCCTCTCCGGCGCCCCTGAACCCTCCGTGAGGAGAAGGCAGTTTCACAAGTTCCCAGGCAGAATCGTCATAGCCTGCATCCTGCCAGCCTTTCATGGAAGGAACATCCTCAAAGTCCTCGTCGAAGACCATTTCAGTCCAATAAGGAGTACTCGGATCGTCTTCCTTATGGTTGGTGAAATTGTACAGCATTATACTTTCGACGGATGCCTTTCCTTTCTGTGTCCCAATAGAGAAACCATTGACCGTGATAGTGCGGGGGCATGGGATTTCCTTTATGGTCTTTCCTTTTGAGGACAGGAATAACCTGTGATTGACCAAGTCCCCGTATATCTCGAACTCCTTCAGAGAACCTATTTGCAGATTGATGGGTTGACCATCATTGGAAAGAAGGGACACATTGAGACCAGATGGCTCACCGCGGAAAGATGCCTTAATCCTGAAACGCCAGTCAAGGGGTTTGAAGTTGAGCGTAGCATCCACGCCATCAAGGACGAGACAGCCATTTTCAACTTTTGCTCCTCCGGAAGTCCACTTTTCCCAACGTGCCTTGATATCGCCTTCTTTTCCGTATTTGTAACCATAAGCTTTCCACTCATCAAGCCTGATGGTCCTTCGGACAGAAGTAGAAGGCTGGGGCTTAATAGTTGCCAGACGGGTAAGGACATCGGCATCGGTGAATAAAGGCCTGTCCAGCCCAGGATCCCCCCAGAACCGTGAAGCATAGTCAGTGTAAAGCCCAAGGACATCAACCCTCTGCTCTGTGTCAAACCATTCCGTATCACCATGGAAATCCGTAACCCCGTCTGCCTTGGAATCTTTTGTAAGGTAACGCATTTCAAATGTGGTGACATTTTGCGCATGAAGACCTGCAGCGAGGAATGCTGCAAACAGGATTTGGATGACTCTACGCATAAGATTAATTGGTTGGTTAGACAAAAATACTCATAATTCTCGTTATTTTTGTCCTATGAGACATATCTTCTTAGCATTCGCTTTCCTGTTTTCCATTACAGCGTCAGCCCAGGTATTTCCTGGTGAAAAATCTTTATGGGAGGGCTGTGACCGCTATGATTTCAAGGTCGAAGGACGCGACGCCCTGGTCGTGATTCCAAAGGAGGCGGCACCTGGCCGCCCTTGGATCTGGCGTCCTGCCTTTTTCGGAGCCTTCCCTTCCGTGGACCAGGCCCTTCTAAAGGAAGGCTGGCACCTCGCATATTATGATGTCACACATCTGTATGGCAGTCCCCGGGCAGTGAAGCTAGCAAAATCATTTTATGATTATGTGGTCCCTGTTTTCAACCTCTCCGACAAGGTGGTAGTGGAAGGGTTCAGCCGTGGAGGTTATTTTGCCTTTGCATGGGCGGACGCCTATCCTGAGACTGTATCAAGCCTTTATGTCGATGCCCCTGTCTGCGACATCACTTCCTGGCCAGGACGCCATCAACCGGAATTCTGGCAAGGCTTCCTGGAAGAATGGGGAGAAAAAGACGAGGACGTGGACAGTAATTTCAGGGGAAATGCCATAAACCACCTGCCGCGGATAGCAGAAGCAGGAATTCCGATAATATCCGTTTGCGGAGGAGCAGACACCGGTGTCCCCTACGATGAGAATATGCACAAGGTCCGGGATGCTTACCAGGACATGGGCGGGGTTGTGGAAGTCATCGTAAAACCAGATTGCGGCCATCATCCCCACAGTCTTGAGGATCCGACTCCGGTGGTGGATTTCCTCAAGGCACATTTTGACGGCTATACCTCCTCTCAGCAGATCCATACCCGTGGAAACCTGGACAACTCCCTATACACAATGACTGTCCGCAAAGAAGCGACCGTCGCCTTCCTGGGCGGTTCGATTACAGAGATGGAAGGGTGGAAGGACATGGTCAAGGACGACCTAAAGCAGCGATTTCCGGATACCTCGTTCAAGTTTATCGACGCCGGTATTTCTTCCCTTGGATCTACCCCTCATGCCTTCAGGTTCGAAGAGGATGTCCTTGATAAAGGTACTCCCGACCTCCTGTTCGTGGAAGCGGCTGTCAACGACCATACCAATTTCTTCGGGCCGCGGGAACAAGTGCTGGGAATGGAAGGAATAGTCAGGCACGCCCTTAGAGCCAACCCTTACATGGACATCATATTCCTTCATTTCACCTATGATCCCTTCCTGCCTTTGCTCAACGAAGGGGAGATCCCTGATGTCATCCTGAACCACGAAAGGGTTGCCAATCACTACCGTCTCAACTCCATTGACTTGGCTTCGGAAGTTAGCTCCAGGATGCGTGCCGGAGAATTCGACTGGAAGAAGTTCGGAGGCACCCATCCCGCCCCGTTCGGACATTCCATCTATGCTGCCGCCATAGAAAAACTGCTGGACCTTTGGTCCAAACCAGCTTCCGGATATTCATACACACCACATCAGATTGACGTTATTCCGCTTGATGGCTCCAACTATGAAAATGGAAGACTGCTCCTGCCAACATCAGCCTCCAGGCTTAAGGGTTTCCGCCTCGAAGAGGACTGGGTTCCTTCCGACGGAGCCGGAACGAGGAAGCAATATATCCATGTACCCACCCTGGTTTGCGAAGAGGGAGGAGAACTGACCCTGGAATTCGTAGGCAGCGCCATCGGGCTGTATTGCACTTGCGGCCCGAACGCCGGAGTGCTGTCATATGAGATCGACGGCAAGAAGTACCAACAGCTTGACACTTTCACACCTTGGAGCAAAGGACTCCACATCCCATGGCTGCATATCCTTGCCAACGACCTTGACCAGGGACGTCACATTTTGAAACTAAAGGTTTTGAAGGGCGACTGCCAGGGCTGCTATATCAGGAATTTTGCCGTCAACTGACTTTTGGGTCAGACCCGTTTAATAATTTGCCACCTCTCATATCGGAGGTGGCAAATCACTTAATTTGTTAATATTCAGGAGACATCCGTCTCCGAAAACCTACAGGTTGGGATTCTCCTTTGCCCACTCGGCTACCGGCGGGATAATGCCGAGACTGATGATCTCGTCACGCATCTTGCAGAGATGCTCATAGGAGGCGTCAAGGGCTGCGATTTCCTCGGCCGTTCCTTCAGGAGTGGTGAAGTGGCAACCGGTAGCGTCAATAACGGTCGGCATGGCCATCATGACGTTGCGGTACTTGCCGGTATTCACATAGGTACCGGCAGGCCAGGTGAACTTCTCACCGCCCATGGCGGCTTCAATCATCTTCACGGCATTGTAAGCAGGGCTCTGGAAGGAGCTGCGGCCGCGGAGCTTGATGATGTTGCTTCCACCCTGGATAGTGTTATGCTTGATCTCTGCGAAACGCTCCTCGGAAAGACCCATCTCTGCGAGAGGCTTGCCATCGACCTTGACACCGGATGCGAAGACTGCCATAGCTTCACCATGACCGCCATAAGTGTGGGCACCGGTCACCTTGCACTGCTGTACGCCGAACTCCTGGGCAAGAGCCTCCTGGAGACGGGTGCTGTCGAGGGCTGCGAGGGATGTGAGCTTCTCAGGCTTCAGGCCGGAACGGATGAGGGCGGTCAGGGCCGTGACGTCTGCAGGGTTGAAGATAACCACTACGAACTTCA
>CAMHFA010000103.1 GCA_946184255.1 uncultured Bacteroidales bacterium | reverse complement strand
CGCCCAGGAACGCAAGGACACGGTTTCGGTTCAGGCGGATACGATAATCATCAAGAGTACGGGCAATTCGGCGAACAAGAAGCACGTCCACCTGGATTTCGACATCCCGTTCTACAACAAGATAAAGAAAGGCCCGGACGAAGCGGTGATTGGCGCATTTGGAGTCGGAGCGATATTCTCCGGCTCGAAGGCACCGCTGGATTTCAGTCCGCAGAATTCCCTGGAGTTCTTTTTTTATTCCCTTGATTCCCGCACCAGCGGACACAGCACATTCTCGTTCGGCCCCGGAATAACTTTCCGGAACCTGGGGCTGACAGGCGGGAACGCCATGAGCATGGGTGAAGACGGACAGATTTCCGTCGCGCCATTCGAAGGCAGAGGGGCGCTGAAGGTTTCCAAACTGAGGGTGTTCAGCCTGAACGCTCCCCTGTTGTATTCATTCGATTTCGGAGGTGGATTCGGTTTTACGCTCGGTCCGGTGGTCAATCTCAACGCCGGCAGTTCCATCGTCAACAAGTATAGCCTTGATGAAGATAAGGATAAGGATAAGTACAAGCGTGTCCACTGCAACTTAATCACGGTCGACGCGATGTTCCAGCTGAACCTCAAGTACTTCAGCATCTATGCGAAGTACTCGCCGATGAACCTTATGGACAAGAATTACTGGCCTGAGTTCACGACTTGGTCCATCGGTATCGCTCCGTTCTAAAATTACTCCCGAATCGCTTTCGGGTCTCAAGAATATTCATTAAATTGCATAGGTTTTGGCGATAGTTCGCCGGACCTGTGCTTTTTTAATATCTAAACATTTAAGATCATGTCACTGAACAAAGTAATGCTGATCGGTAACGTTGGAAGAGATCCCGAAGTACGTTATCTTGATGGAAACAACCCTAACCAGGGTGCGACGAAGGTGGCCCAGTTCACCCTCGCGACAACGGAGCGCTATCGTGACCGCAATGGAGAACTTCGCGAGAACACGGAATGGCACAACATCGTGGCCTGGAGGAATTCGGCCGACGTGGCTGAGAAATTCATCCGCAAGGGTACCCAGGTTTACATTGAAGGCAAGCTCCGTACCCGGTCATGGACAGACCAGACGGGTAACAAGAGATTCACCACTGAGGTAGCGGTTGACAATCTCCAGCTTCTGGGAAAGAGAAACGATAATCCTTCGGCTGCTCCGGCAGGCCCGGCAACCGCAGGGACCGGTTATCAACCTCAGCAGCCTGTTTACCAGCAGCCCCAACAGCCGGTTTATCAACAACCTGCCCCCCAGCAGCCTGCTCCACAGGAGCCCATGGACATTTCCCTCGGAGACAACCCGACCGATGACCTTCCGTTCTAATTTCTTCAGTTAAACCAATTCTGTCAAATATGAGTTCTAAACTTGACGTAGTCCTTGGTCTCCAGTGGGGAGATGAAGGTAAAGGTAAGATCGTGGATGTCCTTGCCGGTCGTTATCCTGCCGTGGCTCGTTTCCAGGGTGGCCCCAATGCCGGTCATTCACTTCATTTCGATGGCAAGAGTTTCGTTGTACGGAGCATCCCTTCCGGAATTTTCCGTGAAGGATCCGTGAACATAATCGGCAGTGGAGTCGTACTTGATCCTACTACCTTCAAGGAGGAATGTGCCAGCGTTTCTGCCATGGGGATCGAACCCCGTGAGAGGATAGTGATTTCGAAGAAAGCGCATCTTATCCTTCCTACCCACAGGCTTCTGGATGCTGCCTATGAGGCAGCGGCCGGCAAGGGCAAGATTGGTTCCACCCTTAAGGGAATAGGCCCTACATATACCGACAAGGTGGGACGTCACGGATTGAGGGTCGGAGACATCCTGACACCGGATTTCAAGGACCGTTTCGCCAAGTTGAAGGCCCGACATCACAGGCTCCTGGATGACCTTCATTTTGAATATGATCCTTTCCAGGGAGAGACGGCGTGGTTCGAGGCAGTGGAATTCCTCAAGGAATTCGAACTGGTGGACTGCGAGTATTTCGTGGATAAGCTTCTGAAGGGAGGCAAGCCTATCCTGGCGGAGGGTGCACAAGGCTCGATGCTTGACGTTGACTTTGGTTCATATCCTTTTGTTACATCGTCTTCTACTACTGTTGGCGGCGTCTGCACCGGGCTTGGTCTGGCACCGTCCAGGGTTGGTAAGGTATTCGGAATATTCAAGGCATATTGTACCCGGGTCGGCAGCGGTCCCTTCCCGACCGAACTCTTCGACGAGACGGGAGAGAAGCTCCGCCAGATCGGTCATGAATATGGTGCCGTGACCGGCCGTCCACGCCGTTGCGGCTGGCTGGACCTCGTGGCCCTGAAGTACACCGTTATGATCGATGGAGTGACCGACCTCATTATGATGAAGTCCGATTGCCTGGATGATTTCGACACTATCAAGGCCTGTACTTCCTATAAGGTTGACGGAATTGAGACTGATCAGGTCCCCTTCGACATAGCAGCTCAGATCGAACCGGTCTATACCGAATTCCCGGGTTGGAAACAAGACCTTACCGGGGTTCGTTCTGAAAGCGGACTTCCGAAGGAATTCAAGCAATATATCAAGTTCATCGAGGACTACCTCGGTGTCCCTGTCAGCATCATTTCCCTCGGTCCTGACCGCGAGGCTACTATCGAGCGCTAGAAGGCAAATCCTACGCTGAGTATCAATGCACGGTTTCGGTTATCGCCGAAACCGTTCTTGCTTATGTCTGAGAGGCCATATTCATAGCCAAGGTTGGCATGCAAGAAGGACCAGGTTACGCCGCAACCTATGGCGAGGCCGCTGTCGCCACGGCGTATGTTCGCGTCATTGAAAGAACTGGCATAGATCTGAGTCCTGTAGTCCTTGATCTTTCCGCCGACTCCCATTCCTAGATATGCTCCGGCATAAGGCTGGAAAAAAGCCTGCCGGCCTGAAAAGATGTTGACCTTGAGCAGCAACGGCAGCTCAAGATAATGCAGGTCGTAGGTAACCTTACCCCCGGAAACATCTCCTATGCCTCCTTTTTCGACATAATAAAGCCCGGACTCGAAGGCTGCGAAAGGACTGATGTTGAATCCGGTGGCCAGACCGAGGCTGACTCCGGTCTTGATACCTGAAGCATCGATGTCTCCGGTTCCGCTGCTGATGTGCGAAGCTGTCAGCCCCGCCTTGATTCCTGCATAGAGATTGTTGTCATGACCGTGGCGGTGACGCTCGAAAGCCCTGCCGTGTCTGGAGAAACCTCCGGGACCGCCGTAATATCCTCCACGACCGTACCCCGGCTGGGCAGGGAGCACAGACGCGCTGAGGATTGAAACAATTATGAGTGTAATTATCTTTTTCATTGCGGACGGTTTTTGGTGTTATTGCCGTTCGATAAACCAAAAACCGTTCCAAGGAAATCTATCAGGTCTTTGGGAATTAAAAATAATTCCCTATATTGCAGGTGTAACTTAAACTAATTGAAAAATGCCAGAGTTGTTCAGAATGTATGGTTTCCTATTCATGTTCTTCAGTCATGAACACGAGCCAATGCATGTACATGTAATAGGAAACGAAGGGGAGGCGAAGTTTTCCTGGAATGGGGAAAGATTTGTGCTGGAAAAAACCAGAAATGTAAAACGTAATGATTTAAGGAGAATTACAAGCGTTATTTCTAACAATTCAGATATCATCATCAAGAGATGGATAGAATTGTTCGGTTGAAGCAAGATGGATAAGATTCTGAAGATATGGTTCGATGGAGAATGGCTGTATGGTCATGGAGACGATGGAAGGGTCTATCGTCAATCATTGTTGTGGTATAAGACATTGATGAAAGCTTCCCCGGAAGAGAGACAGAAGTACACCTTCAGCGGTGAGGGGATTCATTGGCGGGACCTTGATACTGATGTCAGTTTTGAGAGTTTCGGATATCCCGAAGCAGAACCGACCGATTTGCAGCGATTCTTCTTGACCCATCCTGAAATCAACATAGCCGGATTTGCAGAGCGGGTTGGAATCAATGCGACTTTGATGAGAAACTATATCAACGGGTTCAAAAACCCTTCTCCAGAAACAGTCGCCAAGATAAAGGCTTGCCTGAAGTCTATTGGGCAAGAGTATTTGAAGGAGAATTTTTAGCCTTTCAGAGCAGACTCCATGGCTTTGAGGTCAGGCGTGAGGCCGGTCATGAAGGGGTAACCGGTAAGGGCTTGGTAGAGAAGCCATTTCTCGCCGGGAACATAGATTCCGTCAGCCGAGGCAAGTTTAGCCTGTGCAATCTCGTCGAATGACGGGGTCTTATAGTTAGCTTCCATGATGACCTTGTTGTCACAGGCTCCCTTCTTTGCGAAGTCATCAGCGGAGAATTCCTCGATTTCAGGAAGGGCGACGGGAAGGGTGTAGATTATCAGGTCGCATTCCTTGACCGCTTCCTTGAAGTCCTTTATCGGGTCGGGGAAGAATTCATATTCAGGCATGGCTTCAGCTATTGCCTGTGCCTTCTCGATGGTACGGTTCATCAGTACGGTACCGAAGCCGAGTTCTGCAGCTGCGACTGCGGCAGCCCTTCCGGCACCTCCGCAACCAACTATCAGAGCCTGGGGCTGCTGGTAGAAGCGACGGCTCAGACTCATCAGGAAGAACTGGTGCAGTTTTATGAAGAAGCGTTCACCATATTCCTTAATGAATTCTTCGATGATTCCGGGGTAGTAGGCTTCCGCTATGGCTGCGACAATACCTGTGAAGTCAGAGTTATGGGCTGCTATTCCCTCCGAAGTCTTGACCAGCAGGTTCGAGGCACCGATCCTTGCTACAGGCCCCGAGATTACTCCCTTGCCCAACTCGGCTAGTTCCTCGACCTTGGCATAGGCCTGCTCCTTGAATGGGGCGGTTACATTCACGGCGATATATTCCTCCTCGAACTTCCGGAATGATGCTTCGAAATCCGATCCTTCTATGAGATCATATTTATAAGGTAAGCCGTCTGGCTGTTCCTGATCCTTGTATGCCGCCTCAAAGAGAAGCGGGCTCTTTGATGTCGCTATCGGGTCTCCGATAAGTCCGTATCTTGCCATTATACTGATTATTGTT
>CAMHFA010000102.1 GCA_946184255.1 uncultured Bacteroidales bacterium | reverse complement strand
GGCAGTGCGACCGGAAGACCGCTACCCGAATCGTGAAGGAGTTCAACCTGATGGGCATACTCAGGTCTGTTCCGTCCAACCGGACCACCATCCACACCCTGATGTGTCTGTCGATATGGTTCACGAACGAGGGTATTGTCAAGTGCGACTACTTTCGAAAGAACCCCTATGTGAGGCCAATCGAAAAGCCGTCAAGGAAGAAGCCGTGTGTCCCACCTGACGACGGGGCTGAACCGACTGCTGGAGGGTAATCCTCCGAGGCCGGATCAGCCGAGACACGGTCGATTCATTTTTCTCTTTGAAACCAGGCCATTCTTTTTGATCCCTACGACGCAGGACCGGGACGGAATGCACGTCATTCCACCCTTCCACTTTCCCTTCATTTCCCTGTGATTTGAGGCCGTGACAAGGTGCGTCCGCGATAGGGATTGGGGAGATTCTGGCTGTCCCATTCCCTTCCCCTGCCCGACCGTGCGACCATAGGCCGCTTCCACGACCTCAGAGCCCCAGAGCCGGATGATCCCGACCCATGCGTCGGCCCGTCGCTCGGGAGGCCGCGGAAAGACTGGAAGGAAGGGAAAAGAAGGAGGCGGGAGCGTGCGGGAGTAAAAAGGCTGGCCTGTTATAGCCCACTATAACTACCCGCTTCGCTTTCCGTAGTTGTGGGCTCTGCCGAGGGCCTGGGCTTTGCCCCGTCCCAATCAGGGCGCCGCCCCGATACCCTGCCCAGGGCGTTTCACCCCTGAGAACCCCGAGCAGCGAGTGACCTCTCTCTGCACTCTCCGCCCAGGGGCTGTCTGCCGCCTGGGAACCCCGAGCAAGGAGGGACATCTCCCTGCACCCACCGATCAGGGCTCCGCCCTAATGACCCGGGCATGGCTCCACATCATCACTACAACATCATCAACCCTCTAAATCACTAGCAATATGTCAAACAAACCGAAGGCTTCCGTCCATGTGAAGCCATGCAATATCGCCCAGAGCGAACTCCACAATAGGCGGGACCCAGAGTACATCAAGAAACTCGATCCCAACACTCTCTATGTCCGCCTCGATCTGACTAAGCACAACGCCTCCTATGTCGCGCCTGAAATGCAGGGCGTCTCCCTCCAGCAGCACCTTGAATCCATCCGGGCGATGGTCAAGAAGCTGACCAAACGCGCCATGCAGGAGAAGGACGTCAAGTACACCGACAAGAATGGCAAAGTGCGCACCAGGAATGGGGCCAGCCCGATCCGGGAAAGCGTCGTCGTCATCGAAAAGGACACCAAGCTCAAAGACCTTCTCAACTTCACCAAGGAGGTGGAAAAGAAGTGGGGCATCAAGGCGCTCCAGGTCCACATTCACAGGGACGAAGGCCACTGCGAAGTACCTGGTGACGAAAAGACCTGGGTGCCGAACTACCACGCCCACATCATCTGGGACTGGATGGACCACTCGACCGGGAAATCAATAAAGCTCAATGCCGACGACATGTCCGAGATGCAGGACATGGTTGCCGAGGCATTGGACATGGAGCGCGGGCAGAAGAAGTCCGAGACCGGGCTGGACCATCTGGAGCGCGAACAGTTCATCAAGCTGAAGCTGGAGAAGGAGAAGAAGCAGTTGGAGGAAGAGAAGCGCAAGGCCCAGAGCGAGAAGGACAAGGCCGAGAAAAAGGCGCAGGAGGCCAAGGAAGAGGCAAAAAAAGCGGTGGCGGAAAAGGATGAGGCCGAGAAGAAAGCCCAGAAGGCCAAGACGGCTCTCTCCAGCGCCGAATCGAAGATCACCGAGAAGCAGATCGAGATCGACAGACTGAAACAAAGAATCGACATCGAACAGGTAGCGCTTGAAGGGCTGCAGTCGGAAGTCGAAGAGAAGCGCAGAGAGAAGGACTCGATTAACACCAGCGACGAGTGGATGAACCCGGCCCTTCGCGCCGTTTCAGGCTACCTGTTTAACACGGACAAGGTAATCAAATTCGCCGTAGAAACGATACAGAACTATGCTTATTCTGGAACCGGAGGACGCGGAGGCAATCACGGAGATTGCTTTTATGATAATGAAGCCTTCGTGATCAAGAAATTGATGACGGGTTTGGCTGCAATTGCGAAAACCACTTTTCAAGTAATCGGTAACTGGCTTGTCTATGTGGCCAGCAAAATAGCAAAGTTCAATGATTGGGAACTCCGCCGTGCTGAAAGAGGGGTCAAAAGTATCGCCGATGGTGACTACGACTGGCGAATCGACAGATTTGAACGTCGCCAGGGCGGTGGAATATCGAGATAACGGCTCATGGGGAGCCCGGATCCGGGCTCCGTGAAATACTGTTTGATTCATAAATGGAGATTCCGCAGCAAACTGACCCCCTTGTTCCCATTTTAAACTGACCCCTCGTTCCGATTGAAAGTGACCCCCACGTCCTGATGATGGGATCTATAATAGAAAGCAGTCTGGAGCTGTTTTTCATCTCAGCAACCTGCCTTTTTTCATCAGATGAAAAGAGAAAGATCTGGGGGTCAATTAGAAGGAAAATGAGGGGGTCAATTTAGAGGGGATTTTCCAGTTTCGCAGCCGTATCAATTTGTATCGCCTGTATCACACCCGATACAAGCGATACAACCGATACAATGGTGGGCAAAGGGCCGCGTTATTCACCGCTATACTTCCCGGCAAAGAGGATGGCCCCGGTGCTCTTCTCTGTAATCAGATACAGGAACGGATGATCGGCATGGAACGTAACGGCAGGGCTGGGGCCGGCATCCATCTTCCCAAAACCGGCATGTGAGACTACGGCCGCTTCCGTGCCTTCCTCATCGACCTTGATTATCGCGTCCTGTTGGACATATTTCAGATACAGCGGGAAATCCGACAAGGCGGAGAAGTTGGCACGCTGGTCATCGAAGGCGAGGGGCATCCCCATGCTGATGAGGATGTCATTGAGCCTGATGCCATACTTCGTTTCAAACTTGGGCAGCCACAGATCTACATCGTGGGTATACATCTGGTGCCGAAGCTCATCCCAGCCGGTCTCTTTGAGTGAAGCAATCGCATCGGCCACTTTGTGCCCGGTTTTAGGGAGCAGGACCACCATTGAGAAGGCGCTGTTGCCATAGGCAAGACTCACGGCCTGAAAGACTTCGTTCTCAGTGTATTCGTGATTCTTGGTATGCTTCATCATCTTAACCTTTGCCTGGGCTCCTCCCTCATTGGTAAAGGTCTCGTCGGCGGTGTCGCTTGTCTTGAACTTCTCCTTCCATTCGCCTTTGAAATACATGGCATTGAAGAGATACAACGGAATGTCGGTCGTTACATTGTCCAGCACCTTGGGAATCATGCCGTTAGTGTTCTTCGAACACCAGTCATTGATGGTTTTGAGTGAGCTTGCGCCATTGGAGAAGTCCAAGTTGGCAATTTCTGCCTTGTAGAACTTGACCGCATTCTCCTTGTACGCGTCAAGCACAGGCATATCCTTATCGGCAAACAGGGCATTGGCAATCGTGAGCTTGGTCTTCTTGTCCATATTCGGAAGCTGTTCAAGCATGGAAAGGCAGTACTGGTCAACGGCTTCCTTTTCTCCCTGGCCATAGCCGAGCACGGTGCAAATCTCATCGGCTGTTTGCTGCTGTGCACCATCCAGCACCATACCCAGCAGGAACTGCATGCTCAAAGGGGAAATGATGTAATCACTCTTCGCCACAGCATCGATTCGGTCGATGAATTCGACGGAGAAATCATTGCCCTTCTGCACGAACTCTGCCGATTTGGTGGTAAGTTCAAGAGGCTTGTACGGGTTGTTCTTATCATTGTCCCCGCCAATTTTTTCGCAGGACACAAAGGCCACAATGGCCAATGTCGCGATGGTAATTGATAGATGCTTCATAATCAGATTTTTTTATTTGCCAATGTTAATGCGGACACCGCTTGCCACCGAGAACATCACGGGGCCGTCTGTCCGGTAGGATTCCAGCACGTGGCTCTCCGAGGGAATCGTCCAGCTAATCTCCGGCTCAATGAATAGGCCGAGTCTTTTTGTCATATTGAACTGTATGCCGCCGGCCCCGAGCAGGGAGAGGCCGAAACCGTCTTTCTTTATTTGCTCTCCATCAAGGGTTGCCGCCACGCACCAATCAGTTTCAAGGCCGCCTCCCACATAGACATCAAGCCATCTGTTGGATGCCAGAGTCCAATCCATGCGTACCGGGATACCAAGATAATGAGCGAGTTGCTTCTTTTTGCCGGATACAGTGTACTCATACCAGGAAGAATACAACGAATAATCAATACCGGTCGTTAAATTCAGCCTGTCCGTGAGGGGGATTCTGGTTGACAGCCCAAATTTTAAGGGGAAATTGTGACCATGATTTCCGGTTAACACATCTTCAGGCACATCTGGCCCTGTGAGGGGGCCCTCTTTCGGGTTGCCTAGATTAATGGGGCCTGCATCCATCTTCTGAAAACCACCCAGAAGCGGCGTTGCCACGGCGGCTACTAAACCACCTCCGGCAATTACCCCGGCCGCAGGACCGACCTTCATCTTGACTGGCTTACTCTTGGTCCCTTCCGGGATAAAAGGAGATGAAGATGTAATGACAGGGCCATTATCGGTGGCCGGTTCCTGTTTGTCCGGAGAATCCGGAACCGTTATGTCGTTTGATTCAGGAATAACAGCATCCTCAGGTGGAATTATCTCTATGGTTTCTGCTATTGGCGCGGTTTCTTCATTGATTCCAAACACTTGCGGACTCACAACAGGGCGTCTGGCTGCTTTCGGAGTAACCGCCTGGGCAATAAGCGGCCGGTCCAGAATGGGCTCAGTTGTTCCTGTGGAATCGCTGACCACTGCAACAGGCTGCACCGGCTGCTGGATGATCTGGATGCCATTGTCAGGAGTTGAAGGCTGGCGAAGGAACAGGATGGCGGCCAGTCCGGCGGCAACGGCAGGCACAAGCGCCCACGCCAGCGGGAACCGCTTCGGGGCGGGAGCAGGGGCGGCGCCATTCCTCATAGTGTGGAATTCGGCAAAGACACTTTCAGGGAGAGCCTCGTCGAACTCTTCCATCTTGTCTTTGACTATGTCTTCCCACTTTCTCATTGGT
>CAMHFA010000101.1 GCA_946184255.1 uncultured Bacteroidales bacterium | reverse complement strand
CTACCCATGGCCTGGGTCCTGTAGCCCAGGTACTCAACATCCACAGGGGTGACCGATTCAAGACCCTCGTGGCGATGGAGACCAAGGCAGTGAATGGTCCAAGGAATGTTGAGAAGAGACATGGAAGGAAGAGCGAGAACTTCCAGAACGGAGATGAGACAAGCACCATGATCAGCACCGAGAACGGAAAGACCATCCTCATCGAGCATGATGTTATGACCCCAAGGCCTTACAGCAGGATGTACCAGCTTGTTGGCACTGAAGGTTACGCAGGAAAATATCCTGTCCAGCAGATTGTCCTTCGTGGAGACCAGTTCAAGGAGACTCCAAGCATCGAGGACTTCAACACGGAGAAAAGGCTCTCACCGGAGGAAATGGCCGAATTCCAAGAGAAATACCGCAACCCCATCCTGACCCCGGAACTTGAAGCCCTTGCCAAGGAAGTGGGAGGACATGGTGGAATGGACTTCATCATGGATTACCGTCTTATCTACTGCCTGCGGAACGGGCTGCCTCTCGACATGGATGTCTATGACATGGCCGAATGGTGCTGCCTTGCCGAACTTGGTGCCATCTCGATAAATAACGGCAGCATGCCTGTCGAAGTCCCTGACTTCACCCGTGGCGCCTGGAACCAGGTCAAAGGCTTCTCCTACGCCTTCGCGAAATAGTCAGGATTAGTTTTTATATCATTCAGAAGCGAGACCATCGCTCCTTGAACCACTGCCACCCTCGGCACGTTAAGAGGGAGGGGCCCTCCGGGAGGGGTCGCGAAGCGACGGTTCAAGGAGCGATGGTCTCGCTTCCTGATAATAATATGATTACTTCGTGGAAAAGGCGAAGCGGCAGAAGCTGTTATAGGTCTCGCCGGGCTTCAGGAGCGCGGTAGGCCACTCAGGCTTGTTGGGCGTGTCAGGATAGTGCTGGGTCTCGAGGCAGACTGCCGTACGGCGGTTGTAAGTCACACCACGCTTGCCGGTCACTGTTCCATCAAGGAAGTTTCCCACATAGACCTGGACACCGGGCTCGTTGGTATATTCCTTAAGGACGATTCCGGTCTCGGGGCAGTAAAGCTCGGCTGCGAGGACGTTCTTGTCGCAATTTGTGTCAAGCACCCAGTTGTGGTCATAACCCTTGCCATTGTGAAGCTGGTCGTAGTCAGCCTCGATATCCTTTCCGATAGCCTTGGCAGTACGGAAATCCATCGGAGTACCCTCGACAGGAGCAATCTCTCCGGTAGTCATGAAGGTATCATCTACAGGTGTGAAATTGGAGGCATTGATATAGAGTTCGTTGCCCTCGATGCTGTTGTTACCGTCACCGGAAAGGTTAAAGTAGGAATGGTTGGTCATGTTGATGACCGTGGTCTTGTCGGTGGTAGCCTCGTAGTTGATGTCGATGGCATTGTCCTCAGTGAGGGTGAAGGTAACGAAAGCAATCACATGACCGGGGAAGTTGGCCTCGCCGTCCGGGGAGTCGAATTTCAGCTTGACTGATTTGTCAGTTGCCTCAACGACCTCAGCGACCTTGTACTGCCAGCCGTTGGGACCTCCGTGGAGGCAATGGCCATAGTTGTTCTGGGGAAGCTGGTACTCAACACCCTCAACGGTGATCTTGCCCTGTGCGATACGGTTGGCATAACGGCCGATCGTCGCACCGAAATCAGTCTTGTTGTTCTCAGGGAAATACTCCTGGATCGTGCTGAAACCGTGAACCACATCCTTGAACTCACCGTTACGGTCAGGGACCATGATGGAGACTATCCTACCTCCGAAATTGGTGATACAGACCTCCATCCCGGCCTTGTTGGTAAGAGTGTAGAGAGCAGTGGTCGCTCCGTCACGCTCAGCATTGAAGTCCTCAGGATTCAGCCCTGATTTGGTAAGGGTGGTTGTGTTCTTCTGGCCGCATCCCACTATCATGGCAGCGGCAGCGCAAATAGCAAACAATTTCTTTGTCATTGTGTTAATATATTACAGTTGTACTATCAATCTTTCGGTAATGATGGGATTACTGCATGGACCTTTTGTGGAAGCCAGACCATCATCTCTCCCGATCCCCGGTGACACCAGGCGTAATAGGGAATCATTGTAAGCCTTACATCCTTTACGACCAGCCTTCCCTGCTTGTCATAGGAAAGGCTCTGTGCGATCGAAGAAATCTTCTCCACCCTGTGGCCGAGGACATCGCCCGTGGACACAGCCAAACCGGGATCCTTGACCATCATCAGGCTCCTGACTGAGAAATCGTTGTCAGGCCACTCGGCGCAATAGACGACGGGTCCCCTTTCTACCGCAATCCTTCCGCGGTCAGCCTCAACCTTTTCATTGGCCCTGACAATCCTTGGCTCCATGTCCAGATGGAGAGAAACCTTGTCCCCCTTCTTCCAGTTACGGGTTATCGAGAAATAGCCCTTGTCCAGTTCGGCGCTGACCTCCTGACCATTCACCATCACCTTGTAGCCTAGAGTCTTGCCATCTGCATAGGAATAAAGGTCTCCTGGAACGACCTCTCCTCTTACCCAACCGGGAATGCGGAGTTTCAGAGTGAAGTTCTTGGCGGCATTCTTGTCGATGAACAACTCCACGTCACCGTTCCATGGATAGTCAGTCTCCTGCCTCAGGACCACTTCCTTACCCTTAACCTTCTGAGTCATGGTGTTGGACATGTAGAGGTTGACAAACAGTTCGTCATCCTTCAGGGCATAAACATATCCAGGGACAGAGGGAATAAACCGGCAGATGTTCGAAGGACAGCAGGCGCAGCCGAACCATGGCTGTCTCTTGTGTCTTCCGTCAGACTCGAGAGGATTCGGGTAGAAGAAACCGTCTCCCTGAAGGGAAACCCCAGAAAGGAGTCCGTTGTAGAGAGTGCGCTCAAGGACGTCATAGTACTTGGAGTCCCCATGGAGAAGGAACATCCTGTGATTGACATAGACATTCCCTATGGCTGCGCAAGTCTCACAGTAAGCGGTCAGGTTTGGCAGTTCGTAATTCGCCCCGAAAGCCTCACCCCTGTTGGTCGCTCCGATGCCTCCGGTAATGTAAAGCTTCTTTCCGACAATATTCTCCCAGATCCTGTCTATCGCATCGATATAAGCCTGGTCTCCGGTAAGAGCGGCCACATCAGCTATTCCTGAATACATGTAAGCAGCCCTTACGGCATGTCCGACGGCCTCATCTTGTTCGAGAATGGGAAGATGACTCTGGTTATACGCATCCCTGTGCTCAGTCTTTCCCCTATGATCGAGGAAGAACTTGGCCTGATCAAGATATTTCCTGTCTCCGGTAACCAGATAAAGCTTGCAAAGGGCCATCTCTGCAATCTGATGCCCTGGAACCCTTACCACCTGACCTTCACCTTCTCCTATCTCACGGCACACGCAGTCGGCATAGCGGATTGCCAGGTCGAGGAAATTACGCTTGCCGGTCGCACGGTAATGGGCAACGGCCCCCTCAACCATATGTCCAAGGTTGTAGAACTCATGGCTCAGTTCTTCCACCTGCTCCCACCTGTGCTCACCTGCCCATTCATGGGGATGCTTCGGATTCATCGTGCGGGCGGTGTAAAGGTAACCGTCAGGTTCCTGTGCCTTGGCTACTATTGTAAGGACGCTATCAATATAGGTTTCAAGTTTCTTGTCCGGATAAGTCTGAAGGACATAACTGGCACCTTCGATTGTCTTGTAGACATCCGTGTCGTCGAAAGAGTAGCCACCCACCTTGTAGTCATCGCTCGGATGCGCTGCCTTTACGAAGTTCTCGTACCTTCCGGTCTCCTCGCACTTGCTGAAAGCCAGAGGGATTGTCACCTCACGGGAAGCCTTAAGACGCTGTCCCCAGAATGAGTCAGTCACCTTCACAGAAGTGAACTGCACCGGAGAAATGGGATAACCCGGCTCTTCCTGTTTAACCGGCCTGGCCGAAGAAGTCAGCAGGAAAGCTGCAGAAACAGATAGGAAGAAAAGTACTGATCTTCTGACAGGAGACTTGGTTATCATGGCAGGAACAACGGCTTAATAAAACGATATCAAAAATAATAAACTTTCCTCGTTCTTCCAATTATACACTGTCTGCCGACATCCCCATCATTCGTGCGACTGCTCCATGTGGTTCATGAAACGGAGCACATGGAGCATAAAGGCATGAAAAACGCTCCAGGTGGTCCAAATAATGAACCACCTGGAGCACTCTAATTCCTAAAAATGGGAACTTAGTCGAGAGAATGGATGAAGAGACCGGAACGGAGCTTGGGCTCGAACCATGTGGTCTTCGGAGGCATGATGTTGCCGGTGTCGGCAATATCGATCAGCTGCTTCATCGAGACCGGATAAAGGGCGAAAGCCACCTTCATCTCTCCGGAGTCCACGCGGCGGGAAAGCTCACCGAGTCCGCGGATTCCTCCGACGAAGTCTATCCTCTTGTCTGTACGAAGGTCCTTGATTCCAAGGATGGCGTCAAGGACAAGGTTCGAAAGGATTGTAACATCCAGTACTCCGATAGGATCCTTGTCGTCATACCTTCCGGGAAGGGCTTCTAGGGAGTACCACTTGCCGTCAAGGTACATCGAGAAGTTGTGGAGATGGTCTGGATGGTATATCTCCTTGCCCATTTCCTTAACGGTGAAGTCCTTTCCGAGAGCAGCGAGGAACTCCTCTGATGTCAGGCCGTTGAGATCCTTTACAACACGGTTGTAGTCCAGGATCTTGAGCTGGCTCTCAGGGAAGCAAACCGCCATGAAGAAGTTGTACTCCTCATCGCCTGTATGATTGGGGTTCTGTCCCCTCTTCTCGGCCCCGACCCGGGCAGCTGCAGCGGTACGGTGATGTCCGTCAGCCACATAGAAGGCCTCGACGTCACCACAGAAAAGACGTGTGATCTGGTCGATGGTCTTGGCGTCATCAATGACCCAGAACTTGTGGCCGAAATCATTTTCGTCGATGAAGTCGTACTCGGGCTCGCGGGTGACTGTCTGGGCGACTATCTTGTTGAGGATGTCATTGTCCTTGTAGGCGAAGAAGACAGGCTCGATGTTGGCATTCTGGATACGGACATGGACCATGCGGTCATCCTCCTTGTCCTTGCGGGTCAGCTCATGCTTCTTGATCTTTCCGGTAGCATAGTCATCAGTGTGGGCACAGAGTAC
>CAMHFA010000100.1 GCA_946184255.1 uncultured Bacteroidales bacterium | reverse complement strand
CAAGATATTCAATCGCCTTGTCAACTTCGGCTACGGAGACTTGCTCACATTCGCAGACGAGGCTTCCGTTGTCAGCATCGAAATCAAGGTTGGCAGCCCTCGAACCAAACCTTCCCACTGAAGCTTTCTGGGCAGTTGTCGGGACATCCCATATTTTCCTGGCAACCTTTTCAATGCCACCGGGTTCGGAGCCTGGCAAAGGGGTCTTGGCTGTGACACAGGCAACACTGATTCCAAGTTTGCTGCAGACCTCATCAGTAGCCATCTCGGCCATAAGCCGGTAGGTCATCAACTTGCCGCCGGTTATGCTGATGAAGCCCTTGATACCGTCACGTTTCTCATGATCCAGACAGACTATTCCTCTACTGATATTCCTGCCAGACGGATCGTTGTCAGCCGAAACCAGTGGACGGACTCCGGCATATGCCCGCAATATCCTGGTTTGCGCAAGGCTTGGGGCGAGTTTGGCTCCTTCAGTGAGGAGAAGATCTACCTCGTCGGGAGTGACACGTATTCCGTCACACTCCTCGTATGGGACCCTGGTGGATGTAGTACCTATGACGCATACAGTGTCACCAGGAACCAGGATGTCTGCATTGGCGGGCTTGCGGCAACGGTTGAGAACCACTCCGTTGACCCTGTGGGCGAAGATCAGGAGGGCGCCTTTGGCAGGAAACATACCGATATTCGCTCCAGCCATAAGGGCTATGTTATGTCCCCAGATACCTCCGGCATTGACGGTTACGCTTGCGTAATAGTCTGAAACTGACTTTGTAACATGGTCCAGGACCTTGACTCCCTTCACGGTGTCTCCTTCCTTTATGAAGCCAACAACTTCTGAATGGACCAGTATCTTTGCGCCATGAAGCTTGGCATCCACCATGTTTGCAGAGCACAGACGGAATGGATCCACCGAACCGTCCGGAACTCTGACAGCTCCAATGATCGAGGGGTTGACTGATGGTTCAAGAGCGATGGCTTCCTTCGGGTCCAGGACTTCTGCCTTGATTCCGGCAGCGATACAGGCCTTAACGAAGGTCGCTTGATAATCCAGATCATCTTCCGGAAGGGTGATAAACAGTCCGGAGGTGTCATCTACGCAGTGACGGGCAATCTTCTTGAGGATCATGTTTTCCTCGATGCATTCCGTGGCGGATTCCTTGTCAGTGACGGCATACCTCGCTCCGCTGTGTAGCAGTCCATGGTTCCTCCCGGTCGCCCCGGTTGCAATGTCTCCCCTTTCTACGAGGAGTACCTTCAATCCCCTCAAGGCACAGTCCCTGGCCGTTCCGGCCCCGGTAATGCCGCCTCCTACGACTATTACATCATATTCTTCCATCAGCGTCCTGAGTATTGCTTGATTTTGTTCCTAAGTTCTTTTGACAGGCTGACAGGCATGTCCTTGTCTGAACGGTCAAGCCACTCCAATGCAAGGCCGGGCTGTCCGGACATGAAGCATCCAAGTGCAATGTTGTAAGCGGCGCAGGCCCTCTTTTCAGCATTCTTGCTGTTGACGAGAGTCATCCACTGCTCGATTGCCTTGTCCCATTCGAAAGAATAGGCGTGGCCGGCAGCCGTGTTCCATGCTTTCTCGGCACCGTCATAATAGATTACGAAGAAATTCTCCTGGATCCAATTGGACAGGAAAGACGAAGCGGCAAGGCTTCCGGCCTTTTCGGCCATTTTGGGAATCTCTTTAAGGGATGAACGTGAGATCCTGTCCTTGGAAGTCTTCCCGTCGCTGTAGATGTCTGTGGTGAGAGATTTGCTTCCAGTGAAACCCATGACCTTGTCTTCCTTGTTCATGGAATCATAGACATAAACCTTAGTAGTGAACGTCATGGCTACGTTGGAAAAATAAGCGGAATCGGCAGGCACCCTCTTTCCGGTCACCTTGGTAGGATCTCCAACTATAGGAGATCCGAGTTCAGGAAGGTCGAACAGGAAGACCACATCCTTGCCAGACTCAAGCACCAGGTTGATCAAAGTGTCCTTGTTGGAATAGTCTGCACCGGGAACGGCTTCCATCTTGAAAAGTCCTATCTCCCTTTCACCTCCAAAATAGTCTTCCTCCAGGCGATTGGCAAACCCTTCGGCTACAGACGCGTTGAATGTATTCGAGTTTGCTTCGTTACCTGTCAGATAGACCACGGCCATGGTCTTGCCGTTGAGATTGATTCCTGATTTGGATGCACCTCTCATTTCAGGCCTGATAATGAAGGCCTGTGGGGCGCAAGAGACCAGTGCAAGCAATGCAAGCACCAGTACTGATCCTTTGATTGAAGTTCTTTTCATTTGTTTATCAATTTAACGGGCTCTGCGACGAGATCATATTCGTCAGCGGCCGTAATCTTAACTTCAAGAAACTTGCCGAGATAGTTTTCAGGCGCAATTCCACCGAATAATTCAGATGTGTAACGGACTATTATCTCTCCATCAACGTCCGGACTCTCGCAGGCACTTCTGCAGACGAAAACCCCATCAGAGTAATCATCAACGAGGACCTTCTCAATTGTTGCAATCCTGGATTGATTGAATGACAGTGAGATATCCCTTTGAACCTGCATTAGTTCTTCAAGTCTCCTCCGCTTCTCTGCCTTAGGAATCCGATCATTGTAGTGAGCAGCGCCGAAGGTTCCTTCCTCCTCAGAATACATGAACGCTCCTAATCTTTCGAACCTGGCTTCCCGGATGAAATCCAACAACTCGGCAAAGTCTTTCTTCCCTTCGCCTGGATGTCCCACAATCATGGTCGTCCTCAGTACCACACCAGGAATCTTCTCCCTGAGCTTCAAGACCAATTCCCTGGTCCAGGCCCCATCAACCTGACGGTGCATCATGGAAAGCACCTTGTCTGAGATGTGCTGAAGCGGAATATCCAGATACTTGCAGACCTTCGGATTCGAAGCCATTTCATCCAGCACATCTTCAGGGAAGTCGGCAGGGTAGGAATAATGTATCCTGATCCATCGATGAGTGACAATTTGCGGATAAGGGCCGCCAGGGAACGCTTGTGGTACAGATCCAACCCATAATAGGTGGTGTCCTGGGCGATGAGTATCAACTCCTTGACTCCGGTACCGGCGAGATATTCAGCCTCCTTCACCAGATCCTCCATCGGGACAGACTTGTGGACGCCCCTGATAAAAGGAATGGCGCAATATGAACAACGCCTGTCGCAACCTTCGGAAATCTTGAGATATGCGTAGGCATGTGAGTCTGTGCGATGTCTCACCGGATAACCGGAAGGGTCGCACCCCAATGCCCTGACCAAAGGTGCAAGGTCCCTGGCCCCAAACCATCCGTCAACCTCCGGGATAAGGTCAGGAAGTTGGGACATGTACCTTTGCGAGAGGCATCCGAACACTAATAGTTTCCCTACCGTACCGGATTTCTTCCGCTCCGCAGCAGAAAGGACAGCCTGTATGGATTCCTCCTTCGCATCTCCGATAAAACCGCAGGTGTTCACAAGAAGCATGTCCACTGGACGGGAGAGATCTTCTTCTGGCACAATATCATAATGTCCCTCAAGACTACCAAGCAGCCGCTCGGTGTCAACAGTGTTCTTGGAACAACCCAACGTTATGATCTGAAGTGACTTCAATGCTTACTCTCCAGTAGTTTCTTCTTCTTTTTCTTCTTCCGGATCCACGAAGTCCAGGGATGCATGCTCCCTGAGTTCGTTGTACCACTCGACAACCTTCTTCATGTGGGAGACGTAGAAGCGCTCTCCGTCATAGTCAGGAATGGCTTTCTCAAAGAGGGCTTTCAACTGCTCAGGATCAGCCTTGGGAGATGGTGCTGCATCTTCACCAAGGACTTCTTTCATTTTAAGGAATACTTCCCTGAGCTTTATCTCACCTTCTGTGGTGTAGATCGATATGTCGGCAAGGGTGGTAATGCGATTCTTGGCATTGACTACCGTCCTCTTCTTGTCAGAAAGTGTTTCGACTATGGCGCCTGTACGTGCCTGGGCCAGATAGAGGGAAAGTCCGTGTTGACCTGAGATAGAAAGGATTTTAGTAAGATCGGTTTTCATATCAATTAATTTACAATAATTTACATTTCTAGTTTCCGGAACACTTTCCCGGTTTCAGACTCAAGCTGTTCCAACGAGCCTTCATTTCTGATTATCGCATCCACCTTTGAGATGTCGAAACTCTGTGCCGCCATCCTCTTGATTACCGTCTCGGGTTCGACACCATCCCTTTCACAAGCCCTCTTAAGCC
This sequence comes from uncultured Bacteroidales bacterium, assembly GCA_946184255.1. Classification (GTDB taxonomy): domain Bacteria; phylum Bacteroidota; class Bacteroidia; order Bacteroidales; family UBA932; genus Cryptobacteroides. The sequence goes on along the minus strand of CAMHFA010000100.1, from coordinate 940 downwards.
TGGTGGTAAGCGGTGCATCAACCATGACAACCTTATCAACCAAGGACAGGAATTCCGGTTTCCCAAGGATAATCGCTGACTCTATGACGCAGAACGGTTCTTTATTAAAGAAAGATTCAGATTGCCCTGCATAATCCTCGAATTTGGTGCTCTGAAGAGTCTTCCACCTGGTGAAATCCTTGAAAACAGCCGGATGGACTATGCCCTCAAGAGTCCTGAGCCTGTCAGGCGATGAGAAAGCAAGGGAAGCCAATTTGCGCGTGTCGAGGCTGCCTCCGGGAAGGCGTATCCCACATCCAAATGCTTCTTCTATGGAATCCAGAAGGGTATCATCCTTGGCATAAAGCCGTTTTGCCGCGGCATCAGCCTCATAAACAGGAATGCCTCGATCCAACAGGAGTCTGCAGACTGTGGACTTCCCGCTTCCTATTCCCCCAGTGACTGCTACCGTCTTCATTGCTTCCCCTCCATAACGCAATCAAACACCTCGGGATCGATTGAATACTCGATAACGCCGTCAGGTATAGCAGTGGCATGGGCCATGCAGCGTCCTCCTTTGGATTTTTCAAATTCGTGATAGTCAATATAAAAGCGGACAACATCCCGTGGATCATGGGACAGCGGGAAGGTACATTTGAAGACCACTTTGGCTGTCGATGGATAGACCGAAAGCCTCACTCCTGCGGGGACATTCCGAGGCGTAACCTGGACTTCTTCCTGAATCTCAACGAAACGTGAGACATCAAGGGAATAACTGACTTCCGAGTTGGACATGCGAAGTCCCTGGATAGGCTCCAACTTCACGGAACCGTGAGCACTTGACTTCAGGTTGGGAAGGTCAATAGTCCTTGTGAAAACCCTGTCCACATTCTCAAGGTGGAAGGGCTCTCCATAGACAGTCACTGAATCAGGTTGGAGGCGAATGGGGGACATGGCCATA
>CAMHFA010000099.1 GCA_946184255.1 uncultured Bacteroidales bacterium | reverse complement strand
CATTATCGCCGCCATAGGATCCCTGGCAACGCTGCTTTACTATATAGGGCTTGCCGAACGCCGCTAGAATAGCGTCGGATGGCTGTCGGAAAGCTGAGAGAGGATAGTCTCCATAGTCGCTTCCCTGAATATGGCCGAACGGGCCTTTATTCCGAAACGGTCGCAGTACTCCTTGACTGCGGCCATTTCGCTGTCATTAAGGTAAATAACCTGTCTGTGGCGGCGGCGGAGCGCCTCCCTGCTCTTCTGGAAAATGTCCGGTTCGACCGCCGGCATCTGCTTCTTCTTCCTGGCCAAAACTATAGAGATTTGAAAGAACCGTTGACTGATTAACGCAAAAATAGTTATTTTTGTGTAATTATAAGCAGTAAAACGACATGGGAAACAAAGTATTGATTTTTTCCGCTCCCTCAGGATCAGGGAAAAGCACCATAGTTAACCATATCCTTTCCCTCAATCCTGGATCAATGGAGTTTTCCGTCTCTGCCACCTCCAGGCCACCCAGAGGAGAAGAACAAGACGGCCGGGAGTACTATTTCCTCACTGCCGATGAATTCAGGAAATATATTGCCGAAGACAGATTCGTAGAATATGAAGAGGTTTACGAGGGCCGGTTCTACGGCACCCTCAAGTCTGAATGCGAGAGGATCTGGGCAGCCGGACACGTGATTATTTTTGATGTGGATGTCAAGGGAGGAGTAAACTTAAAGAAGTACTTCGGAGATGCCGCCCTGTCAGTCTTCATTAAGGCTCCTTCTGTCGAGGTTCTCCGTGAAAGGCTTATAAAGCGTGGGACCGACAGTCCCGAAGCGATAGAGGAAAGGGTAGCTAAGGCTGAAGAGGAAATGACATATGAGACCCAGTTCGATTATGTCCTTGTCAACGACGACCTCAACACTGCCTACGCCGAATCCGAGAAAGTCGTCGAGGACTTCCTGGACGACGGCAGGCTCAATTACTCCACCTTCATCTGATGAACATAGCGGTCTATTCAGGATCCTTCGATCCGCTTCACATCGGTCACCTTGCCATCATGGAATATCTTTCAAAGGACAAGGAAGTCGATTGGGTGTACCTTGTGGTATCGCCGAAGAATCCGCTGAAGGAGACCATAAAGGCTGAATCCGCCAGGGACAGGTTCGAAGCTGCGGTAGAAGCTGTCAGGAGGTATCCGAAACTCCATGTGTGGGTGGATGACATCGAATTGAACCTCCCCCCTCCCCAATACACCATAAAGACACTCGACACCCTAAAGCAAAGGGAACCTGACAACGGATTCACACTCATCATGGGGGCTGACAACCTGAACGGAATCCGCCGTTGGAGGTGTTTTGAAAGGATTCTCATTGAATATGGTGTCGCTGTCTATCCTCGGAAAGGCTACGACGTTGAAGCGATACGGAACGGCCTTATCCAGGAAAACAGCGAATACAAGATAAGGCTTCTCGACGCTCCGATCGTCGACATATCTTCTACACAGATCCGTGAAGGCCTTGCCGCAGGCAAGGACATGACGGAATGGCTTATGTAAAAAGGATAATCATGTCAAAGACAATAAGACGGAATTTCCCAGTCCAGGGAATGGGTTGTGCCGCTTGCGTAGCAAGGGTGCAGGGTACCATAAAGAATCTCCAGGGAGTGCAGGAATGCAATGTGTCACTGGCATCCAACACTGCACAGGTCGATTTCGACCCAAAGGCAATCACATCCGCTGAAATCAAAAAAGCGGTCCAGGACGCCGGTTACGACCTCATAGTCGTAGAGGGCGACGATTCAGACGACGAAGCTGACTCGGAAGCCGAACGGCTGCAGGAGGACTATCTTAGATCCCTCAGAAGGGATATGAGACTTGCCGTGGTCCTGGCCATTCTCGTGATGCTTCTGGGAATGGGATTCGGCGATTTCCCCTGGAAAGGATTCGTACTATGGGCACTTGCGACTCCTGTAGTTTTCTGGTGCGGAAGACGGTTCATTTCTACAGCCTGGAAACAGGCACGGCATGGGACTGCCAGCATGGACACTCTTGTAGCCTTGTCAATCCTTATTTCCTACCTATTCAGCATATTCAACCTTCTCTTCCCTTCTGTCTGGACTAGCCGCGGGCTTCATCCTCATCTCTACTTCGAGTCATCCACTATGATTGTGGCCTTTATCCTGATAGGCCGTGTACTGGAGGAAAAGGCTAAGCACAGCACCGGTTCTGCCATCAGGGAACTGGCCGGGCTTCAACCCAAAACCGTGAATCTGCTGCCCGGTGACACATATTCAGTGAACCCCGGGGAAAGGATTCCCGCGGACGGTGAGGTCGTGAGTGGAGAATCATGGGTGGACGAGAGCATGCTCACGGGAGAACCTATCGCCGTCCTGAAGAATGAAGGATCGAAAGTATATACCGGAACAATGAACCAGAGAGGGACGTTCGTAATGAGGGCCGAGAAAGTCGGCAAGGACACGATGCTCTCCTCCATAATCCGGATGGTCCGCGACGCTCAGGGCAGCAAGGCTCGTATCCAGCAGACAGTGGACAAGGTTGCCGCCGTGTTCGTTCCAGTGATAATCGGAATCTCAATCATTACCTTTTTATGCTGGTTATTCCTGGCTCCTTCTGACGGAATCACCATGGGATTGCTGGCGATGGTCACAGTACTTGTGATTGCCTGCCCCTGTTCACTGGGTCTTGCCACACCTACGGCACTTACTGCAGGCATAGGGAACTGTGCCAGGAAGGGAATACTCATAAAGGATGCCGATTCCCTCCAGATCGCCGGTAAGATTGACTCGATAGTCCTGGACAAGACCGGAACCATCACAAAGGAACTCTCTGCAGGGATAGTACCTACTGCCGACATGGAATTCGTCGATGAGGTCAAGGAAACTTCTGCGGAGGCAGTATCCCGACTTAAAGATATGGGTCTTGACGTCTATATGCTTTCCGGAGACAACGCCGAAAGGGCCAGTAAGGTTGCAGGCAAAGTAGGAATAGACAAGGTTATATCAGGAGTCCTTCCAGACAGCAAGCATGAACATATCAAGGCCCTGCAGGCAGAAGGCAGGAAAGTAGGGATGGCAGGAGATGGGATCAATGACAGTCCGGCCCTTGCTCTGGCCGATCTCAGCATCGCAATGGGGAACGGAACCGATATAGCCATGAATGCTTCCATGGTCACTATAGTCAATTCTGACCTCAATAAAATACCTCAACTGATAAAAGTATCGAGAAAGACTTCCAGGATAATCAAGGAGAACCTGTTCTGGGCCTTCTTCTACAATGTCCTGGCCGTGCCTGTCGCTGCAGGAATCCTGTACCCTGTCAACGGCTTCCTCCTCAATCCAATGGTAGCCGCTGCGTGCATGGCACTCAGTTCTGTCTGTGTGGTTACGAATTCGTTGAGATTGAGAAGAGCCTAGGACATATTACTTCCTTATGATTCTGGCTCCCAGATTGTTCAGGCGGTTCTCGATGTCCTCGTAACCGCGGTCGATCTGCTCGATATTGCCAATCTCGCTGGTACCCTTGGCGGACATGGCTGCAAGGAGAAGGGCGATACCGGCCCTGATATCCGGAGAAAGCATCTTCCCGCTCCTTAGCTGGAACTTGTGGTCATGTCCGATCACCACCGCCCTGTGTGGGTCGCAAAGGATGATCTGGGCGCCCATGTCGATCAGGCGGTCAACGAAGAACAATCTGCTCTCAAACATCTTCTGATGGATCAGCACACTCCCCCGGCACTGGGTTGCAACGACCAGGATCACACTGAGCAGGTCAGGGGTAAGGCCGGGCCATGGAGCATCGGCAATGGTCATGATAGAACCGTCCAGGAAGGATTCGATGATATAGCTCTCCTGCTCGGGAACGAATATGTCGTCGCCCCTCTGCTCGATCTTTATTCCAAGACGTCGGAAACTCTCTGGTATGATTCCAAGATTGGTGTAGGATGTGTCCTTGATGGTGAGGCTGCTCTGGCACATGGCGGCCATTCCGATGAAACTGCCCACCTCGATCATGTCAGGAAGGATCCTGTGGCTGGCGCCATGGAGGGAAGGTACACCGGTCACCGTAAGAAGATTTGAACCGACCCCTTCGATCTTGGCACCCATGGCCGTAAGAAGGCGGCAAAGCTGCTGGATATATGGTTCGCAGGCTGCATTGTAGATAACGGTCTTCCCTTCCGCCAGGCAGGATGCCAGAAGGATATTGGCCGTTCCGGTAACTGACGCCTCGTCCAGAAGCATGTATTTTCCTGTAAGATGCTTTCCCTCTGGAAGGTGAAGTCTGTAGGCCCTGCGACCGGAATCATAGTCCAGGGCGGCTCCCAACGCCATGAGTCCGGAAATATGGGTATCCACCCTGCGACGGCCGATCTTGTCGCCCCCGGGTTTCGGGAACCAGACATTGCCGAGACGGGCAAGCAGGGGACCTGCCACCATCACGGAACCTCGCAGCGAAGAGCACATGCGGACGAATTCAGGACTTTCGATAAAAGCGGTATCAAGCTTATCGGCCCTGAATGAATACTCCCCTTTCGCAAGGCGGTTCACCCTAACTCCCATCATTTCCAGGAGGGAGATAAGGTTCTTGATGTCGAGGATCTCCGGGACATTGGTAATCACCACTTCCTCTGTGGTAAGGAGCACTGCACTGATCACTTCAAGTGCTTCGTTCTTTGCCCCCTGAGGAACTATGCTTCCGCTTAGGCGATGACCGCCTTCGATAATGAACGAACTCATGGTTATCTGGTTTTAGACGTATTCCACTTCCTTTTCAAGGGTCACACCGAATTTCTCGCGTACTGAATCCCTAATGGCTTCTTCAAGGGCGATAATCTCGCCAGGAGACGCTTCGCCCGACTTGTTCACAAGCACAAGCGGCTGCTTTTCATAAACGGCTGCTCCACCGAACTCCTTTCCTTTCCAGCCGCATTTATCTATCAACCAAGCAGCCGGGACCTTGAAACAATCCTCTCCGATCTTGAATGACGGGACGTTTCCGAGATTATCTTCCATGGCTATCTGACGGATATTCTCCATGGAAGCACCATCCACATAGGGATTGCGGAAGAAACTGCCGGCACTGCCAAGCTCGGTGACTTCGGGAAGCTTAGATTTTCGGATGTCAGTGACTACTTCCCTTATCATTGATGGCTGCAGAGAGGACGGATCGTCAGTTCCGAATCTTTCCTTCACAG
>CAMHFA010000098.1 GCA_946184255.1 uncultured Bacteroidales bacterium | reverse complement strand
GCCTTCATTCCGCTGAATGACCTGGGTGAGAGCAGGAAAAGGAAATATGTCTCATTCGGGATAGTCGCAGCTTCACTTGTGGCTTTCACATTGTACTCCCTCTCTTCCATTCCTCTTGTGGATTACACATCCTTCACTCCGGGCAGCGACCTTTATTCTGCCGGAAACCAGGGTGACGGAGAATCTGAAGACAGGTTCGTCTCCACTTTCATCTACGAGAAAAACGGCCAGGAAGGAGCCTTCACCCTCGACAAGCTTCCGGATTCCACATGGACCTTCGTCCGTACCGAGACCATAAGGATGGATGGACCGGAATTGAAGGACAACACTCCGATCCTGTCTTTCTCCGATTCCACGGGGACCTACAGGGACGAGATGGCAACCTCCGGGAATGTCCTGGTCATGTCCGTCTATGACGCCCAGGGCCTGAAGGGTGACGCTTGGACAAAGATAGCCCAGTCGACAGAGGGAGCCCGTGCCGCCGGTTTCACTCCCCTGATCCTCGTATCAGGTACCAAGCAGATGCTGGACAGCCTGGAAGTTATAGTACCATCGGTCAGGAAGGACCTCATTCCTTCCACCTTCTTTGCTGACAGGAAAACCCTCCTGAGCCTGAACCGGTCCAACGGAGGTGCGACCTGGTTCAATGACGGGGAACTGATCGAGAAGTTCCCTCTGTCCAAACTTCCCTCTGATGACGAGATTCTCGCCATGACAGGTTATGACCCAACCGAAGCAATGCTCAAGACCAGTACTAAAGGCAGGCTTCGCTTCCAGGGATTCTTGTTATATTCATTCGCTTTGCTGTTGTTGATCTAGATTGCCATGACAGGACTTGATTCACTTACCGCAGTCTCCCCGGTTGACGGAAGATACGCCTCCAAGACTGCCTCTTTGAGGGAGTATTTCAGCGAATATGCCCTTATCCGCTACAGGACCAAGGTGGAAGTTGAATATTTCATCGCCCTGTGCGGGATTCCCCTTGCCGGTCTTTCAGGGTTCGGAGAAGGCACGGGGAAGAGCAAGGAGGATCTGTTCTCCTCCCTTAGGTCCCTTTACACCGGTATGACCCCGGAGGATGCATCAAGGGTCAAGGAAATCGAGAAAACCACCAACCATGATGTCAAGGCAGTCGAGTACTACCTCAAGGAGAAGTTCGACGGACTTGGCCTCTCTGCATGGAAGGAGTTCATCCACTTTGGGCTTACCTCCCAGGACATAAACAACACCGCACAGCCCCTTATGCTCAAGGATGCCCTTGAGAATGAATATATTCCCGCTCTCAAGGAGATAGTTTCAATCCTCACCGCCGATGCTGAGGAATGGAAGGACATCCCCATGCTGGCCAAGACCCATGGCCAGCCTGCCACCCCTACACGCCTTGGAAAGGAAATCCAGGTCTTCGTAGCCCGTCTCGAGGAACAATTGCGCCAGTTTGAAGGTCTCTCCTACCCGGCCAAGTTCGGAGGAGCTACCGGCAATATGAACGCCCACAAAGTGGCCTATCCCGACATCGAATGGAACAGCTTCGCTTTCAAGTTCGTGTCTTCACTCGGTCTCCAGCGGTCATTCCCGACCACCCAGATCGACCATTATGACAACCTGGCAGCGATCTTTGACTGCCTCCGCCGTCAGAACACCATTTTGATCGACCTCTGCCGGGACATCTGGACATATATTTCCATGGAATACTTCCACCAGAAGGTTGTGAAGGGAGAAGTTGGCTCCTCGGCAATGCCACACAAGGTTAATCCCATAGACTTCGAAAATGCTGAGGGCAACCTCGGGATGGCTAATGCGGTCCTGACCTTCCTGTCCATGAAACTTCCCATTTCACGGCTCCAGAGAGATCTTACAGACTCCACGGTACAGAGGAACATAGGGGTGCCTGTCGCCCATGGGATGATAGCCCTGGCTTCATTGAAGAAGGGACTTGGAAAGCTCATCCTCAACAAAGAAGCCATAGATGCCGACCTTCACCGCAACTGGGCAGTGGTAGCCGAAGCACTTCAGACTATCCTGCGCCGGGAAGGCTATCCCAACCCGTATGAGACATTGAAGGCCCTCACGCGTACCGGTGCAGCAATCGATGAAAAGACCATAGCAGGTTTCATCGAAACCCTTGATGTGAGCGAAAGCGTAAAGGAAGAAATGAGGGCAATCAGTCCTTGGACCTACACGGGAATCTAGTCTGTACGATAGACATCCTCCCCAGGCTCAGTAAAACCGAAATTCTCCCGGGCATATTGTTCCAGGGAATCCTTGTTAGTGGTAAGCCCGTGGATCTGGTTATCCATATCCTTGATCTCCTTTCGATACTTCTCGATAAGCCTGTCCTGGCGGCGGATCTCAGCGCCGGCCCTGACCCAGCGGACGATGTTGTTCTGGTTGACGAAACCAACGAGAATCAGGAAGATCACAGTGGCAACGATGGCATAACGTATGAATGAACGTTTTTCTGCGTTCTTGCCGTCATTGTCCCTGTTCCAGATGTCCCTGAACTTTCCCATATTGACTTGAAGGATATTAATGCAAAAATAATTATTTTTGTAGAATAAGACCGCATGACTAATCAAATTAAATAATTCTTGAATATGAAACCAACACTTCTTGTCCTGGCAGCAGGAATGGGTAGCCGCTACGGCGGACTCAAGCAAATGGACGGACTCGGCCCCAGCGGCGAGACCATTATCGACTATTCTATCTATGACGCAGTCAATGCCGGTTTCGGCAAGGTCGTCTATATCGTCAGGGAGTATTTCCTCGAGCAGTTCAAGGAGACCGTGAAGAACAAGTATTCCGGAATTCTGTGTCCAGACGGCACTCCGCTCGAATTCGACTTTGTGATCCAGGAGCTCAACAAGATCCCCGCCAGGTTCACCCTCAATCCCGAGAGGCAGAAGCCTTGGGGTACCGCACATGCCGTACTGATGGCAAAGGACGTCATCAACGAACCCTTCGCAGTTATCAACGGTGACGACTACTACGGAAAGGATTCCTTCAGGATCCTCGGTGACTGGCTCCGCGCCCATGAAGGCAAGACCGGAGTCTGCAGCATCGTAGGCTTCGAACTTGACAACACCCTGTCCGAGAACGGAAAGGTTTCCCGCGGTATCTGCTACTATGATTCCGAAAAGCATCTCACCGGAGTTGCCGAGCATGTCAATGTCGGAAAGGAAGAGGACGGAAAGGTCTATGGAGACAACACCGTGAACGGAGACGTCCATGTGGAGGTTGACGGAAAGGCCCTTTGCTCCATGAATATGTGGGGATTCACTCCCGACTACTTCGACCTCAGCGCTGAAATCTTCGAAAAGTTCCTTGAAGAGAACATGAACGAACTCAAGAAGGAATACTACATCCCTTACGCCGTTGACAACATGATCAAGGACAACGGCTACAAGTGCGAGGTGCTCTCCACAGATTCCCGCTGGTTCGGAGTCACTTACAAGGAAGACCGCCCGGGTGTCGTTGCCAAGTTCCAGGAACTTGCCGACAAGGGTGTCTATCCCACTCCTCTCTGGAAGAAATAACCTGAAGAAATGTCATTCTTTAAGCCAAGGAAGGTCGAGAAAAACTACGACCTGTTTTCAACATGCGCCTGGTACACCCCTGACGTAGGCGGTCTGTTTGCCGTTCTGGGATGGTTCCTCGTGGGAATGATCCTCGCGGGGCTGATTGTCATGCCATTCATGTTCGGGGACTCCATCCCCATGTATTACCTGATGCTCTTCCTATATCCCATGCAGTTCCTGACGGTGTTCATGTTCGTAAGGATCAAAAGCTCCAGGAATATGGCTTTCGACACCGGCTATGCCCTTGACAGCAACCATTTCGGGAAATGGGGCGGTCCCCTTCTGGCAGTGGCAGTTGTAATAGGAGTCTTGGCTGCGGGGATGATCCTGGAGCTGGCCAACCATTACCTTCCGGACACCGAGGGCTCGATAATGGAGCAGATGGAGGAGATGATGAAAGGCCCTCTATGGGTCAATCTCGTGACCATGTGCATTATGGCTCCCCTCCTGGAGGAATGGCTCTGCAGGGGTGTTATCCTCAGAGGCTTGCTCAACTACCGGCACAAGAATGAGATAAAGGCCGAAGGAGAAAGGGAGAGGGGCATGAGCCCTGCCCTTGCAATAGTCATCTCAGCAATCTTCTTTGCCGCCATCCATGGCAACGTCTGGCAGGGTGTGACAGCATTCGCTATCGGATGCCTTTTCGGTTATGTCTATTACAGGACAGGTTCGCTAAAGCTCACCATTCTGATGCACTGCGCCAACAACACGATGGCAGTGCTGGCCGGAAAGTTCGGTTCGGAAGATATGGCGGATGCCAAGAGCCTGGTTGATGTCTTGCCTGCCTGGGAATATGCCATCATCTTCGTGGTGAGTGCAGTCGCAGTCTGGTACCTGATCCAATACCTCAGGACCATCCCCCTGCAAGATCCTCAAGGAAATTGCGATGTAATAGAGACTTCCGAGTAGGAAAACAAAAAAGCTGACCTCTTCGAGGCCAGCTTTTTTGATACTATTCATTTCTACTAGAAGTACTCTTCGGTGTCGTTCTTGGGAGCCTGATCGAACTGCTCTTTGGGAGCATTCTGGTTCCTCTGTCCGAACCGGCGCTCGCCATGGCGCTCGGGGCCGCCAGGCCTGCGCTCACCACCGTTACGACGGGGACGACGGGTAGGTTCGACGTAGCCTTCCGGTTTGGGCTGAAGGGCCCTCATGGACAGCCTCATCTTGCCGGTCTTCTGGTCAATCTCAAGGAGCTTGACATCGACTTCCTGTCCAACCGCGAGGACATCCTCTACGTTCTCAGTCTTGTTCCAGGCAATTTCTGAAACATGGAGAAGGCCTTCCTTGCCGGGAAGTATCTCGACAAAGGCACCGAATTCGAGGATGGAGACGACCTTTCCATGATAGGTCTGCCCGACCTCGGGAACAGCGCATATGCCCTTGATCCAATCGTAAGCCTTCTGCATGGCCTCTGCATCGTTGGTAGCGATGTCCACGATACCCTTTCCGTCAACCTCGTCAATGTTGATGACAGCACCAGTCTCAGCCTGGATCTTCTGGATGGTCTCTCCACCCTTTCCGATGACAGCGCCGATGAACTCCTTGGCTATCTCGAAGGAGACAATCCTAGGAACGAACGGCTTGTAGTCCTCACGAGGCTTGTCGATGCACTTCATCATCTCAC
>CAMHFA010000097.1 GCA_946184255.1 uncultured Bacteroidales bacterium | reverse complement strand
ATTCCTTTGAATCATCCATCCCGATTATCTCACAGACCATATCGCGTTTGCCGTACAGATTTCCGGTACGGAAGCTGACTGTTCCATCTGCTGCAATCTTTCCCGCATAGACATCCTCGGCGTAACCAGGGAATGCAGCGACTGCAAGAAGTTCCATGTCTGCCATTACCGATGATGCGTCAGCACCGAAAAGGCGTCCATGAAAGGTCTCACCGTCCTTATCTTCAGAATTACCCTCAAACGGAACGTACCTGGAGTCGACAAAATCCACGAAGGTCTTTCCGGACGGTGACAATAAACCGTCTTCATGGAAAACAGAGACGCTCAAAGTAGCATCTGAGGCCATCCTGTTGTCAAGTGATATCCTGGCAGTCGAAGAGGTCCCCGGGGAAGGTTGGACGAACAATTCCACAGACCCTGAGGATTTGCCCTGGGCAACTCCGGAGGAAGTGTAACGGGAAGGTTCAACTATCTCTACCCCGCCCTTGATCCTGGCTCCAGAGGAAGTGTTGAAAACAGACAGGATCCTTGCATCTTCGGACAGGTCTCCCCTGCCACGGGAAGCTGCCGTATAGGCTACCAATGCATAGTTGCCGGTAGGTGCGGAAAGCGGAATCTGGATTGCTCCCGATCCCCTGCCGCCAACCAATGCAATCTTGGCAGAAACCAGCTGTCCGGAATCTGAAGATAATTCCACGTAAGCGACGCTGTTCTCAGAAGACAATATGCCCGAGGATGGATTTATCGAGAAAACCGAACACCATACTATGTCCCCGGCAAGGTAGACGTCCTTGTCAGTAGACACCCAGACTCTCTCGGTAACTCCTGAATAAGCATCCTGACAGAAGAAACCCAGAAGGATGGTCACAATAATGGCAATCTTTTTCATAACGACTTATTCTGATGGTGTTGGCCAGAATGCTGGTTTAATCTTGGTGCCTCCCAGGGCGGTACACTCCACACATTTCTTGTTGACCCAGACGTCAGGAGAATCCTTGGGCCTCAGATCGAACGAATACGCTTCGGCTGGAGAGAGTGGGGTCATCATTCCAGACAATGTGATGGGAGGAGGAAGATTCCCTCCCGGCTCTGCTGGCGGGATGAAGAGTTCGGAGATGTACATGCTTTTTTCAGAAACCCTTGAAGCCTCGATATACCCATAAACAACCTCAAGAGGATCATCATCCGAGAAAATGTTCCCAATTATCTGGCTCGGATCCGGCTGTGTGAGAGATCCCGTGGAAGTAGAGTTTACTTCTATCGAATGGAGATACTCATAGCATTCTTCTGAGATATTCCGGGCCTGGAGCTTGATGAAGTACAACGTCTGCATCCTGAGTTCCCTCCTGTCTATATCCAGGAATTTGTAACCTGAAATCCTTTCCCCTCCCGTACTCTTGGCAATGGCTAACCCTGCCTGATGGGAATTGTCATAACTCCAACAATTGTAAAGGGGTGGTACACGTCCTTCATAGGACCTTACCTTCTGGGTCGCGGTGTCAAAATAGTATTGGGCCATGAATTCCGCATGGAACTCCCAGATCTCCTCGTAGTCCCAACGGAAGCAGCCGGAACCTTCAGTGGATGAAAGGCTGAGCCAAAGATGTGTGTAAGGATCAGAATAGATGTCATCGTCCCACGTGTATGACAGGTCCTCTATCACAGGGGCCTTCTGGACCTCTCTCCATTCAGAAGAATAGAAAGTTGAGCCTGTCAGAGGCGAAGCAAGACGTATTCTCAGCCTGTACTGCTTGTCTGGGGAAGCAGATCTCATGTCTATGTCGAATGTGTTTGAAGGGTCTGAAGAATCAGGATGATACTCCTTCCCGGAATCATCCTCGATCCAAACCCAACCTCTAACAGGAGCAGACTCTTCTCCTGACAGGGACTCGATGCAACTCAAGGTGAAAGTGCTCACATCACCTATGAGAATGTCTCCCTCAACGACTAGCCCCTTGGTGTCACCAGGCCTGATGTCGGGGGTGAATTCATAGACACAGCCGACCGCTGTCAAGGCTGCTATGACCAGAGTGAGTATCTTTTTCATCAGAAGAGGATGTTTAGGTTGATATAAGGTATCTGGGTAGCAAAGACACAGACGCGATAACCCTTGAGGTTGCGTCCCTGGTCAGTAGAGTAGAAGACCGAATAGGTGTTTTTCCTGCCAGTCACATTGTAGCATCCCAAAGTAAGGGAAGCATGGGTCAGAGCTTTAAGGTAATGGCCGGGATCGATGTTCAGGGCAAGGTCGAGGCGGAAATAATCCGGAATCCTGTAGCTGTTCCTAGCCGAATAGGCCAGACGGTAACCTCCTCCATACTGATAGTAGCCAACCGGTATCGTAACTGGGCGTCCGGTGGAATAGTCGAGATTTGCCGAGAGGCTGTACCTGGCGGTAATTGCATAATTGGCAACGAGTTTGAAGTCGTGTGGCTTGTCATACGCAGCGCTGTACCATTCTCCACGGTTGATCGTGTTGATGCCACGATCCTCCATTTCCTTGAGGAAAGTACGGGAATAGGAATAGGATGCCCAACCGCTTAGCTTGCCAATTGTCTTTTTGGCCATGAATTCGACTCCATATGCCTTGCCCTTGGTACGGACCAGGTCATCGGCAAGATGGTCATTCATGACAAGGGTTGCGCCCGACTTGTAGTCCAGCACATTCCATGTGTTTTTCCAATAGCCCTCGAGGGACAGGTCAACCTTCCCGTCAAACACTGTCCAGTACATTCCGCTTGCAGCCTGCCATCCATCGACAGGAAGAATATCTTCATCACACAGCTTCCAAGTGTCCATCGGAGAAATTGCCGTAGTGTTTGAGATCAGATGAATATACTGTCTCATGGAATTGAAGCCAGCCTTTAAAGAAAGGTTGTTGTTGACTGAATATTTCCCAGAAAGCCTGAACTCGGGCCCCGCATAGAACTTAGCTGGCTCCTTAGCATAAAATGATGAGAGCCTCACTCCGTAATCCAGAAGGAATCTCTCACCGGCGGTCCATTCATCACCTAAATAGACAGAAGGCTGAAGGGCATATTCAGTTTCCAGCGAACGTTCAATGACAGCTGAACCGGGGATCATTGGCTTGATGTGGCCACCTTCAAGGGCATAGCCCATGACCTCGGTGCCATAACTGACAACATGATGGTCACCGGCAGTCTCGAACTTGAGTCTCGCGAAAGCCTGGTTGATAGCGGTTTCCAGGTTGAATGCCTCATATTCAGAAGAATAGGGCGTCTCATCCAGGGTATTACCATAGAGATCAATACCTGTGCTGAACGAGAATGACGTCCTTCCTGCACCCTTATGCTTCCACCTCAGAGCTGCATTCAGGCTGTTGTAGTGGAAGGTAGTGTCGGGGCTGAATGAGAAATTGTCCTTGGACCAATAGCCGTAAAGCTGGATGGTGTTGTTGTCATTAGCCTTATGCGTGAGACCGAAATTGAGGTCGGCGAAATCGGCTGTACCGTCCTTGTAATTGCTGCTCTTTATCCTCTTGAGCATCCAGTCGGAATAAGTCATACGTCCACCAAGGAGGAAGGAAGTCTTCCCTTTCTTCAGAGGTCCTTCAAGGTGAAGGCGGCTGGTCATCAGACCTATTCCAAGGGAGCCGTTGATCTTTTCGAAACTACCGTCCTTACCCTTGACATCCAGAACCGAAGAGACTCTTCCGCCATACTCGGCAGGGATGGAACTCTTGAGCAACTCGACGCCTTCCACCACGTCCGGATTGAATGCCGAAAAGACACCGAACATGTGGCTGGGATTGTAGATCGTACCTTCGTTAAAAAGGATCAGGTTCTGGTCTGCGGAACCTCCGCGGACGTTGAAACCACCTGAAGCCTCTCCTACGGTCTTGACGCCAGGCAGGGTCAAGACTGCGCGAAGGAGGTCCCCCTCGCCGAAAGCAGAAGGGATCTTATTGATCGTCTTGATACTGACTCTCTCCAATCCGATCTTGGCAGTGCGGTGGTTCATCCTGGTGTCAGCAGAAATCATAGCACTGTTGAGCATGGTCACCCTCTCTGTCATGGTCAGGTCAAGTCCTCCGGGGCCGTTGACAACGACTTTAAGGTGCATGTCCTGCTTTGTCAACTCGTTGAAATTGATAACATTTTCGCCTACCGGAATCGTTATAGAGTACTGTCCCCGGACATCTGTAAGGGCATAAGTAGATGTATTATCGTCCCAGACAGTGACATCTGGAAGCGGCTGGCCTGTAGCTGCATCCCTTACGGTACCGGAAACCTTGACCTTGCCACGTTGGGGATGCGCTGGATCACCAATCTGGTAAATCTTGTTCTGGTACATTGCACGAACAGACTCCTCAAGGGAATCCAAGCGGGCAAGTTCCTCGGTCATGTCCTTCATGAAATAGCCCTCTGGAAGGCTCTCCCTGTCACTCCTGTTCTTCTGGAAAGAGACTGAAGGTGTCTCCACGTGGATGGCGGAACGGCTGACCTCATGCCACCGGGCAGCTGCCTTTTCAACAGGTCCGGGCCCTGAAGCAGGCAGGATGATCTGTTTCTGGAGCCTTTGGAAAGCTTTCTTTCCCTTAACCTTTGAAAGGACACCGTCTTTCAAGGACCATTGCCTGCGGTCGATCTTATAATAGGTAATCAGTTCCGAACGGTAATCCGGATCGATGTACCCCAATTCCTTGACTGTATTGTGGTCTCCAGGGAAAGACAGCATCTTTTTGTCGACCCTGTCTAGCAAAGCGATATCGCCATCCATCAGGACCTCATAAAAACCCTCGGCAGCACTGTCCACTCCAAGATAACGTAAGTTTACGAACTTGCGGTCACCCATAGTGAACCACGGGATCTGCCGGCTGTCCGGAATGATGGAAACATGGTCCTCGTCCTGCCTCACGCTGATTTCCTGAAGTGACGCATCGTAGTCGATCAGGACATCGGGATACATGACTCCGTCGAAGATGACTGTACCGATCTTCGATCCAGTGTGATCCAGATAGGGGGTACCATTAAAGGTGGCGGAATTGTAACGCCGTGAAACCCGACCCCTGAAAAGGATCGGCTGTCCATCGTCCCCAACGACACTCTGGGCCGAACCGGGGAGGAAGGACAGCAGGAATATGGCTATCGCCATGCAGGTTTTCCTTGACATTATTTGTTTAGTTGTCTACTTGACTCTCAATTTCTTCCCAAGACGGAGAGTTGTCCTCTCGGAGATTCCGTTAAGCTGGCAGAGTTTCCTGACAGTAGTGTGGTACTTCCGGGCAAGGGC
>CAMHFA010000096.1 GCA_946184255.1 uncultured Bacteroidales bacterium | reverse complement strand
AGGCTTGCCACTTCCGTCGATCGGTGGCATGAAATAGGATTCCAGCTTGTTGTTCCCAACATAGAAATTGCCTACGGAGCGAGCACGCCATTGCTGTGGAAGCAATTCCTTTAGGTTAGAGCGAAGCCACCTCAGGTCCGAATTCCTCCAGGGATAGTCACCGAAAGTGTTGGTAAAATAGAAATCAAGAGCATTGTCACGAGGCACTACCTTCTTAAGCTTGAGGGCGGCATCAACGGTTGTCCTTTCCTTGAGCCGGGCTTGAAGGGAATCGACGGTGGCTTTGAAATCGTTTACCTTCTGTGCATGGATGCCGGAAGAAAGAACCGTCATTAGGATAAGGATGACAATTGATTTCCTGGACATCTATGCTACGCTTTTATGTTTTACCAAGTAGATAAGAAGAAAGATGAGGGTGGACACTCCCAAGGCAATCACGTCAGATTGGAAATCCTTGGGATCTGCGGTACGGTAGGAGGTGTATGATTGAACGATTT
Organism: uncultured Bacteroidales bacterium; assembly: GCA_946184255.1. Taxonomy (GTDB): domain Bacteria; phylum Bacteroidota; class Bacteroidia; order Bacteroidales; family UBA932; genus Cryptobacteroides. The sequence continues at coordinate 4,796 of CAMHFA010000096.1, read as the reverse complement.
CTGTTCCGGCTGCTATTGCGCAACCGATCAGCAATACTAGCAGGACAGCCAGGATCATCTTCCATGGCTTCATTGAAATGAAGTTGAATGACCAGAAGCAGAGCATGGGGAAAGGCAGGAACATAACAAAATGTACAACCTTGTCAGTAGGAATCCCGAAGAAGCTCTTTTGGACGCTGGGAAGACTCTCGAAATTACCGAAGCAACACCAAGCCAGGACTACAAAGTAAACCAGGAGTAAAATGGAACCTATGATGCTGCGTCTGGACATGTGTCGATCTCTCTTATAAAGCCTGCATGTCATACAGTTTGCGGTAGTGGCCGTCGAGGGACAGGAGCTCCTCATGTTTTCCACGTTCCACTATCTTTCCTTCGTCCATGACAATGATCTCGTCTGCACCCTTTATGGTAGAAAGGCGGTGGGCAATGGCTATGGTGGTCCTGGTGGACATCAGCCTGTCAAGTGCTTCCTGCACGGTTTTTTCGGATTCGGTGTCAAGGGAGGCTGTAGCTTCGTCCAGGATCAGGATGGGAGGATTCTTCAGTATTGCCCTGGCTATGCTTATCCTTTGCCTCTGGCCTCCTGACAGTTTTACTCCGCGGTCCCCGATGTTGAACTGATAGCCGCCTTCCTTTTCCATAATGAAATCGTGGGCATTGGCTATCTTGGCGGCCTCGACGACCTGCTCCATTGTAGCATTCTCGACTCCGAAAGCTATGTTGTTGAATATGGTGTCATTGAACAGGATGGATTCCTGATTAACATTGCCGATAAGGTTTCTCAATTCGGCTATCTTAACATCCTTGACAGGGACTCCGTCAATCTTTATCAGACCTTCTTCAGGGTCGTAGAACCTGGGGATGAGGTCGACCAGGGTGGTCTTGCCTGCTCCGGATGCACCGACGATTGCAATCATCTTTCCCTTGGGTATGTCGAGGCTTATTTCATCCAGGACCTTCTTAGAACCATCGGGATAGCGGAAAGAGACTTTCTCGAATGAGATCTTGTCAGCGAAACTGGCAAGATGAACGGGGTGCTCGCTCTCTTGAATATTGTTTTCTGCATCCAAGATCCGGTTGATCCTCTCCATGGATGCCATGCCCTTTGGAATGGCGTAACCTGCCTTCGCGAAATCCTTGATGGGATTGATAATGCTGTACAGAATCACCATGTAGTAGATGAATATCGGGGCGTCTATCATCGAGTGTCCTTTGAGGATCAGGGTTCCACCGAAAAAGAGTGCGATGGTGATCAGGAGGGTTCCGAGGAATTCACTGACAGGGTGGGCGAGAGCCTGCCGCATGGTTACCCGGCTGGTCTTCTTCCTCATGGCTTCGGTAACCGATTCGAAACGACCGGACATCTTCTTTTCAGCGATGAAGGCCTTGACTATCCGGAGCCCTCCTAGAGTCTCCTCAACCTGCGACATCACATCGCTCCACAGGCTTTGTACATCCAGGGATTTTCTTTTCAGATTCCTTCCGATGACTCCCATGACCCAGATCATCAGTGGTGCAAAAAGGATGGTGAATGCCGTCATCTGCCAACTGATGAACACAAGGGCGACGAAGTAGATGAGGATAAGGATCGGATTCTTTATGAGCATCTCCAGTGAGCCTGCGACAGATGTTTCCACTTCCTGTACGTCTCCGCTCATCCTGGCGATAATGTCTCCTTTCTTCTCTTCTGAGAAAAACCCAAGGGGCAGGGAGAGGATCTTGTCGTAGATCTTCATCCTCAGGTTCTTGACTATCCCGGTCCTGATAGGGATCATAACTGCCGATGACCCGAAGTAGCAGGCGGTCTTGAGGGCAGTCATGATGATCAGGAAGATGCAGAGTGCAAGGAGAACCTTGATTTCACCATATTGGGCAATGTTGGTTTCAAGACTGTAATAGACATTCTGCATGAGGGAGTTCCCCATATCCTTGAATGGCATGTGCCACACTTCGTTCCAGGGAGTGAAGACGTAGGTTTTGTCAGTCATGCGGAAGAGTATCCTCAGCATAGGGACGATCATGGCGAATGAGAAGATGTTGAACACCGCAGAAAGGATGTTCAGGACCACCGATCCCCATAGGTATTTCCTGAAAGGCGAGATGTAGCGCCTCATCATTTTCATGAACTCTCTCATCGTCAGAGCACTTTGGTAAGCCAGTGGAATATAAGGAAGACCCTTCTCTTGAATATCTCGTAGTTGAGGCTCAGGGCGTCATCCTCGACCTTGTTGGTCTTCATGGTTATGCCCGAAGTGAACACGACGCAGAACGAGCCTTTCTGGCTGAATATCTTCTGGTCACCGACCCTTGCGCGGAACATGTCGGTGAAGCCGTCACTACCGTAATAGTCGTAGCCGAGGTCTAGACCGAGCCCTGGGTTTTCATTAGCCCTCTGGAGATCGTATTTGTACTGACCGCCGCTGAGCATTATGAGATAGTCCTTGCGACCCTTGTTGATAGGGGATAGGGTGCTTCCCAGTATGTCGAGCACGATGACCGAATGGATTTTGGAAGGAGTGATCACCTCTCCGGTTCCAGGGTCCCTCAGCCTTCCGTTCTCTATATCACTCCAAAGCACTTCAGCCCCAACTGAGTTCCTTTCCCTTGCATCAAGTCCGACGAAAATGAGATTCTTGCCGTATGACCTGCCAAGTTCCTTCATCCGGGCGAACATCTTGGCGATATTGACCATAGCTACAACTCCCGAAGCATTGCTGTCGGCACCAGGATAAAGATTACCGTCGATTATTCCGTGACTGTCGTAATGCGCTGTCACTAGGACATACATTTCCTTGCCGCCATCGCGCTTCCCAGGCATGAAGCCCATTATGTTGTGACCTGTTAATTCTCCGACATTGAATGTACGGCTCCAACTGTCTCCGAACTGCCTGAGTCCGGCCTGACTGAACCTGCGGGCGATCCAGAAGGCGGTTTCATTTGCTCCATAGCTACCGGTTGCCCTTCCATTGATGAGTGTGTCGGTCAGGAATTCTACCTGAGCTTGGAGTAACTCTGCAGAAACGACCCTTTCAGCATTCCTGGCCGAAGGGACCATCTTGACTTCCTTGCTCTGCGAAAACAGTCCCACAGCATAGCTGCAGAGGAATAGATATATTAAAAAAAAGCGCGAAATCGTCTTCAAGGCACGATAAATGTTTATCTTTGCAATTGACAAAAATAGGAATTTTACCCTTTATTATAAAATAATTCGACGTGAAAAGGTTTGTGCTGTCCATGATACTCCTTTTGTGCTGCGCATCGGCTGTCCGGGCACAGTACGACAAGGATGTCTTCATGTTCCGTGGACGCCAGGCCCTTTCGGAAGGAAGGTATTCCGATGCCATCAGCCAGTTCAACGTCCTGGCCCGCCTGGACACGACTGACTGCTGGGTTTATTTCTACAGGGGAATCGCAAAGTACAACCTTGGTGACATACGCGGTGCTCAGGGTGATTTCGACTCGTCAGTCAGGATAAATCCTGTCTTCACCAACGGCTACCATTTCAGGGCAATCACCCTCAGCCGTTCCGGCAAATACGATGAGGCTTTGAAGGACCTTGAGACTGCCATGATGCTCCGTCCGGGGCTTATCGGCCTTTATTATAGCCGTGGGGTCACTTATTTCCTTGCCCAGCAGTTTGACAAGGCAGTTGAAGACTTCGACAAGTATATCAAGAAGGAACCTGATGATCCTTCCGCCTACCTGAACCGCGGGGCGACTTACCTGTTCCTTGCAGACACGACAAAGGCACTTGCAGACTACAACAAGGCGATAAGCCTGGACCGTTTCGATCCTGAAGGTTACATAAGGCGAGGACGTGTCCATGCCTTGAGGAAGGATTACAAGGAAGGGATAGCTGACATGGACAAGGCAATATCCATTGACACTACCAATACCTTTGCATATTTCAACAGGGCGTTGATGTACTACGACCAGAATAATTACAACGCCGCCATGGCCGATTTGAACAGGGTGCTCCGTGATGAACCCGGTAACGCCCTTACACTATACAACAGGAGTCTGATCAGTGCCCAGGTCGGTAATTTCGAGGACGCCCTGGCGGATATGGACCACGTCATCAACATCAATCCCGACAATGTCCTCGCTTACTATAACAGGGCTTCCTACTTTGTACAGATGGGACGCTGGATGGATGCCCTTGATGATTACGACAAGGCCATCGAACTCTATCCGGATTTCGCAAAGGCCTACCTCAACAGGTCTTATGTCAAGATCATGCTTGGCCGTACAAACTCTTCCAAGCAGGACTATGATACCGCTCAGAAGAAGGTACGTGAGTATCGGGACAAGAACAAGACAGATGAGGGCTCCTTCGCCGACACCACAAAGAAATACAGTTCCCTCATAGCTCTTGATGCCGATTTCGCGAAGAAGGGCTTCGAGAACGAACTCCTTCAGAACAGGGACATCAACATCCGCCTGAAGCCTCTTTACAAGTTCAGCCTTTCCCAGACACGTGACAACCAGAACGTAGCTCTCCGTCACCGTTACGAGAACCTCCTGATAGACAAGTTCATATCGGATTCACCTATAATGATGGCCATTTCCAATTCCGATTCCCTTGTCAGACCCAAGTTTGAAAGAGGTATAGATGCATCGATCTATGGTGATTCCTATCTGTCCGCCGGGGACCCGAAGAGTTTGACGGAGGCGGACAGGCAGTTCATACGTGGTCTTTACAGCGTTCAGTCCAAGCAGTTTACAACTGCCTTGTCACAGTTCGATGCTGCCGTTAATGCGGAACCCGAAGGACGGTATTCAGAGTACTACAAGGC
>CAMHFA010000095.1 GCA_946184255.1 uncultured Bacteroidales bacterium | reverse complement strand
CCTTGTAATTCTTGACGGTCATCTTCCTGTCTTCCGTCACCTGGATTTCAATCATCTCGTCACTTGGAATAACGATGTCAGGGACAATGCCGGAATCAATGTTCTCTCCGGCCAGGGAGTTGAGCCTCGACCTGAACGATGATATCTGGAAGCAGAAGCCGTCAGCAGTACACATGGCCTGGATGGCGCAGCTTCCGCCGCCTGATTTTTCACCTACCACGGGAATTCCGTTATCCTTGAGCATTGAAGGGAAGAGGTTTCCGCAAGAAAAGGCAACATCCGTGGTCAGGACTCCGAAGTTGAGGTTGTAGTGCACATCCTTGTCCTTCTCATCGAACACCCCGTTGAAATCGCGGTCAACCTCATACTCGACAATAGACCTTTGTTTTGTAAGGGGATTATCGTAGCAGAGGTAGCTCTTGTTCATGACCAGGGATGTCATGGCCATGACGATGTCGGCGGATCCTCCTCCGTTGGATGTTATGTCAATTATGAAATTCTCGACCTCCGGATCAGCCTCGGCCTTATTGAGAGCATCAAGGAATATGACCATGGAGTCTCCGTTATTGTCTTTGATGTTAGGTTTGGGACCCTTCCCTGCATAGAAAGCTTCCCACGCGTCCTGAGCCCTGGTGTTGAATGAATTGAACACGCATACGGCGGTATTGCCCCTCTTGACATAAGTGTCCTGGGCGTTGCCATAGCTCTGCGGACGCAATGTCCGGACAGCCATAACCTCCTGGGAGCGTCCACCCATTGTCAAACGGCCTTGCTGGATGGCATCCATGATCTCCTTGTTATTTTCCTGGACACCCTTTATCTTGGATGTCAGTTCCTCATATTGTGCACGGTCGCGGCCAAGGGCGGAAGAAATATCCATTGACGTGTGGCCTTCGTAGTAAAGGGCGTTCAGGCCTTGCATACCGACAAAATATTCGGCTAAATCGGTGGATTTCAGAAGTTTCTTGATCGCGGGACCGGCGGCCAGATCCTCTTCCAGGGTCCTGTCCATACCCTTTGTCCTCAATGACTCATTATAGGTGACACGGCCCGGGAATCCGTAAAAGTGATCCATCGCGAAACAAAGCTCCCTGTAGGCAAACTCGGCCATGGACTCGGAACGGGTTTTCTTCGACAGGAGAGTCTTGTTGTAATCAGGGTCGATCCTGGCCAGGCTGACCTCGTTGACCGAAGTGTTGGCCACAACCTTCTCACCATTGAATCCGGCATGGTGATAGAAAAGGTCTGAGTACATGTCAGCAAGAGCGGCGAACGGGAAATAGACCACCCCCTTGCCGTCGGCGTGGAGGTCTATGCCGTACTTCCCATAATCCAGAGTGACAGTGGAAACTGCCGGAGTCATTGTAATGCTCTTGTAGCGTACGAATGGCATTCCGTCATAATAGACATTTGCCATTCCCGGCTGAAGAAGGCCCATCTGGTTAGTGAATTCGTCGAAATCTGAGGTGACGAAAACATCTTTATTTACATTCACCACGGCCTTTGCGTCTCCGTTGGCAAGGGTATATTCCCCTACGCCAGTGTGGGTCACCGTCATCGTAGAGCCGGGAAGGACTATCGACTGGAAGTCGGCAGCTGAAATATAGGCCACATCGGGGAGGTCATTGTAGAAACGCAGGGTAACCTCTCCGTCCGGAGCGACCTTTGTCACAACGGGAACTGTTCTTTCCGTAAAGGCTCCGCCGTCGGGCTGTTCATCAGCAACCGTAAGCCTTGTTGATACTGTCTTTGGGCCGCAAGATGCGAGGATCGCCAGGGCGGCCATGATGGGGATGAAAGTTCTTTTTATCATGATCATTATATTGAAAATCCTTATTGATTCTCAAATATAATGATGTTTTTTCAGAACTCCAGCGGACGGCCACGGTAGAAGTCCAGTAGTTTGGCGGAATAAAGGTATTCGTAGCGGGAACGAAGAAGATCGGATTCAGCCTTCAGCCAGTTGTCACGAGATTCGTTGAATTCAGTGATATTGGCCTTGCCATTTTCGTACTTGGCCTGAACCAGGGCGAAAGACTCCTGGGCACTTGCCTGGGCATCAGTGCTCGAGCGATATCTGTCAGCGGCTGCAACGGCATTGTAATAGGCTTGCTGGATTTCCTTGTAGAGGGTCTTCTTTGTGTTCTCCAGCTGAAGCATCTGATTTGTCCTAGATAGTTCAGCCATCCTAACCTGATTCCTGTTCTGGAATCCACTGAATATCGGAACACTGAGTGATATGCCCAGATATTGGCTGAAGTTATTCTTTATCTGTTCCATGAATGCTGCTGAAGGAGCGGCGCTCATGGTATAGTAATTCGATCCTATTCCTCCGTTCGCGCTTATTGAAGGCAGGAAGGCGCCTTTGGCTCCTTTTATCGAAAACTCAGTAGCATCAAGCCTGAACATCTCTGCCTTTACTGAAGGCCTGTTCTCTACTGCCTCGGCGTAGATGTCCTCGGGGTTTCCGAGAAGGATTCCGTCAATGGGTACAATCGGCTTTACTATGCTGAAGCCCTCCGGATTGGGAAGTTCCAGCAATTGTGAAAGATCCAGAAGGGACAGATTCAAGTTGTTCCTGGCCTGGGTGGCGGAAAGCCTGCTCTGGCCAAGGGCGGCCTTCTGCTGGGCTAGCTGGGCAGTAGAAGCCTTGCCGTTTTCAAGCATGGCTGTCAACCTCTCGACCTGAAGGGAATCTATGACAACCTGGTTCAAAGCGACATCCAGGAGTTCCATGTTATAGAGGATCTGGACATAGGCCTGGGCCACGGAGACGCTCATGTCCTCCTTGGCTTTCTCAAGATCCTCTGTGGCAGCCTTCAGATTGAGTTCGCCTTCCTTTATGCTGTTGCTTATCCTGAGTCCCTGGAAGATCGGCACGGCCGTTCCAAGGGATATTCCGGAACTGGTGGTGTTTGTGTTGGAATAGGTGTTGTCGGCGGTAAGTCCTCGTCCGAAAGAGAAATTCTCACTGACGCTTCCGCTCACCTGGGGCAGCCTGCTTCCCTTTGAATTGTCCAGCTGGATTTCCTGCTGTTTCACCTGAAGTCCGCGCTGTTGCAGGCTGATATTATTCTCCTGGGCGTGACGGATGCACTCCGCCAAAGTCCAGGGGCCGTTGTGGTTCTGGCCAAAGACGGCCCCTGCCAAAAAAACGGTTATGAGTAAAAAATGTCTTTTCATCACTTCTTCTCGATTATCTGGTTGCCACGGACCTTGTCTCCTTCCTTGAGACCTGATTTGATCTCAATGTTGATTCCGTCTGAAAGTCCGGTCACTACAGGAATCTTTTCATATTTCTTCTCTCCTTTGACGAGATAGACGAAAGAAGAATCGCCTTCGAATGCAAGGGCGCTTTCGGGAATCGAGAGCACTCCGTCCACCCCTTCAAGCCTGATCTCGGCATTGGCGCTGTAGCCGGAACGGACGGTTACGCTGTCAGGAACAGTCAATGCGGCCTTTATTTCAAACTCGTTGGTGCCGTTCTTCTCCTGTGCTTTCGGAGAGATAAATTCCATTACTGCGTCCAGCTGTACATCCTTCAGGGCTCCTACCGTGATTGTCATCGGAACACCCTCATTGACACGACCGACTTCGGTCTCGTCGATGAACCCGTCGAAAATCAGGTCTCCCATGTTGGCAACCGTGGCAATGGTAGTACCATCATTGAAGGTATTGCTCTGGGTAACGGAATTACCGACTTTCACCGGAATGTCAAGGATCAGTCCTGAAATGGTGGAACGGATCAGGGTCGAACTGGATTTGGCGTTGCTCTTGGAGACGCCATCCCTGACTACCTCGAGGGTTTCGATTGCGGCGGCCTTCTCTTCCTTTGCCTGGTCAAGAGCCTGACGCACCTGGTCATATTCCTCGGCACTCACCAGATTCTTGTCGAACAGGGCCTTTTCACGGTCATAATTGGTCTGTGCCTGCTTAAGGTTAATCTCTGCAAGACGAACCCTGGATTGGGCGGAGCTGAGGGAACTCATCTCGGGTATGACCTTCACCTTGGCAATGACTTCTCCTTCAGAGACCTTCTCTCCGGCGACCTTGTAAAGTTCGGAAATAATGCCGCTGATCTGGGGCTTGATGTTGACCTCATCCCTTGGAATGATCTTACCGGTAACCACAGAGGTCTTGTGAATATCTTTCACCGTGGCCTCAAGATGTTCGTACCGGACCTCCTTTGGCCGGGAATTCTTCCAAAGTGCCACGAAGGTGGCGATAAATACCAGGGCGACCAGCGCCAGGATAATGTACTTAAGGTTCTTTTTCATATCTGTTTATTTTTATTCTTCTCTCATTGCATCAACGGGTTTGATTTCCATTGCCCGGAGGGCGGGTGCCAATCCTGCGAGAACACCGAGCACGACCAAGAGCAACAGGACTGCTATCCCGGTCCAGAAACCTATCTGGAAGGATATCGTTTCTCCGATATCCGGAAGGCTGGACACTATGTTTCCTGCTCCCCATAGGATCAAAACGGAAAACAGTATTCCGAACATTCCGGCTAGGATGGTAAGTCCGATGCTCTCGGTGATGATCTGGGAAAGGATCATCTTAGGCGTGGCACCGATTGCCCGGCGGATGCCAATCTCCGTGGTGCGCTCCTTGACTGTTACCATCATGATGTTGGACACTCCTATGGCTCCGGCTAGAAGGGTTCCCAAGCCTACCAGGATCACCAGGATATTGACTCCCTTGAACAGGTTCTCCACAATCTTGAATATCTTCTTGGTGTCCAGCATCATTATGGCGTTACTGTCATCCGGAGCTATGCTGTGACGCCTTGAAAGGACGCTCTTTACCTTCTCCTGAGCCAAATCAGAATCAGCTCCTTCCTTAAGGGTCATGCAGGCTATTTCGAATTTGCCGCCCCGGTTGTTCAACCTGTTCATTAGCTGATAGGGAATGACAACGCTCTGGTTAGGGCTGCCATTGATGTTTATTCCCGAAGTGCGGTCGTCAACACCTATGACTTGGAAATACGAATCCTTGACTTTTATGTACTCTCCCGTTGGGTCGCCACCTTCGGGGAAAAGATTGGAATACACCCTTTTACCTATCACACAGACCTTTCTCTCCTGCTCGCAGTCCACTTCATTGATCCAGCGGCCGTAGAGCATCTTCGGGGTTTCCACTGCAGTATATTCATAAGACAGTCCCTTCAGGATTCCGGAGTAGGTGTTTTCCTTGTAAGACACTCCCTGCCCCCAGTCTGAATCCATCATGGTGACTACATCCGTTTCCGGAACGAGGGTCTTTAAGGCTTCGATATCCGTCCTGTCAAGATACCATGTACGGTCTCTC
>CAMHFA010000094.1 GCA_946184255.1 uncultured Bacteroidales bacterium | reverse complement strand
ATGGCACCTACACGGAAGTCAGCTGCGACTTCCCTGACTTCGCCCACTCACTCGCCGAAGCTGTGAGCAAGAAGGAAGTAGAAGTGGGTGTAGCACTTTGCGGAACGGGGAACGGAATGGCCATGACCCTCAACAAACACGAAGGTATCCGTGCCGGAATAGCATGGAACAGTGAGATCGCGAGACTCATCAAGGCCCACAATGATGCCAATGTCCTCGTGATGCCGGCACGCTTCATCTCCTACCAGATGGCAACCCGCATCCTGGCTACCTGGCTCTCCACTCCTGCAGAAGGAGGACGCCACGAGAGGCGCAGGCAGAAAATCGATCTTAAATAATTGGAAATCAAGGCCCTCATAGCGAACAGGGACCTTGTAGGCAAAGGACTGTCGGGGAATATTGAAGACTACCCCGACGGGATAATCATGCCCATCGACAAGCCATGGCGCTGGACCTCGGCCGATGTCATCCGGAAGCTCAAATGGGCCGCATGCCGCCACTTTGGGAAGAAAAACCTGAAAGTTGGCCACGCCGGCACTCTCGACCCCCTTGCCACCGGAGTCCTACTCGTCTGCATAGGCAAGGCTACCCGGCTGGCCGAGACTCTCCAGAAAGAGGGCAAGGAATATATTGCCGGGATTTCATTCGGCGCCACCACCCCTTCCTATGACCTTGAGAAGGCGGTGGACAGGACATTCCCGACAGACAATGTGACGGAAGAGTCCATCAGGGCGATACTGCCCCGCTTCCTAGGAGAACATGACCAGGTTGCCCCGCTTTTCTCCGCCAAATCAGTGGACGGAGTCAGGGCTTACGAGTTGGCAAGGAAGCAGTTCAAGGAAAAGGGATTGCCGAAACGCTGAATGTCCAGCGGATCAATATCTACGAACTGGAACTTCTATCCCTGTACTCTAATGACAAGGCAGGTGAACTGCTGAACCATGGCCGAGTCCATCCTCGCTTCGCTGCGGCTGAGTACGGCCAGGATTCACAGTTCCACCTGCAGACAACAACTAGTCCGGCAGCACCCCGGCCAACAGATCTTGATAGGAATCCGAATAGCAGGATCAATGTTGCAGACACTTCGGGACTGGCACTCATCAATGCCGACATCCGGATCGCCTGCAGCAAGGGCACCTACATCCGCGCATTCGCCCGGGACCTCGGAGAGGCACTGGGTTCCGGAGCCCACCTGAGATCCCTGTGCAGGACAAAATCGGGCGGCTTCACAGTGGAAACCGCCCTTGATATCGATCAGGCAACTGCCTTGCTTTCTATTTGAATTCCATAGCCGGCCGGACAGGATCTAGATAATGGACCTGGTCCCTTGACACCTGAAGCACTCCACGGACTTTCTCAAAACGGGCAATCTGCTCATCCAACCTGGATGGATCAGCCACCCTGATAGCCATGGCGTTTATAATCTTATAGTCGTAGATCAATTCGGCCCCATATTTCCTTATAGCCTTGCGGAGAGGATCCTTTCCGACCTCGATGTCGTAGCTTACGATAAGGACATCATTGGAATAGACGAGCCCCGTGTTCCTCGGACGCTCCGGCGGAATCATCCCAGGGGAAGGGATGTCGGGATAGTCGAATGAATCCACCTTTGCGAGCTGTTTCTCCGTCCTGCTCATGGTACTGCACCCGGCAGAGAGGAGAATCACTGCGCCGATGAAGACGAAAAAGCATTTGTTTGACCTGCTCATCTGAATAATATGATTGCCGGGATCAATTTACTGCAAGATTGAAGCCAGAAGATGCCCATTCATACATACGGTCCCCATCCGCATAAATAAGATAGCCTTCTATATCATCCCTGGAGGAGATGAAGGCTTTGGATTCTTCGAGTCCTATCACCATGCAATAGGTGGCGAAGGCATCCGCTGTAGCCGCATCAGGAGCTATAATCGTAGCACTGAGAAGATTATGCTGTACCGGGTAGCCGGTCCTGGGATCGATTGTGTGGGAGTATTTCTTACCGTCCTTCTCATAGAATTTCCGGTAGTTGCCGGAGGTCACCACTCCCCTTCCGCTTCCGTCACCTTTCCATATTCCATCAAGGTCGGCACCAGGAGTCATGTTGCCGTCGATAGGACGGTCTATTCCTATGGACCACGGATTACCCTTCTGGTTCACTCCCTCGCAGTAGATCTCCCCGATATCCACCAGCATGTCCCGTACTCCGATGGAATGAAGGTAATCCGCAATCCGGTCGCTTGTGTAGCCCTGGGCTATGGCGTTGAAGTTGAGACGTGGAGATATTCCCGGGACCAGAGGAGCCATGTCGTCCCCAAGCTTGTCCATTCCGCAGATGGCGCGGACGCTGTCCACCTGATGCTGGGAAGGCATCCGGTCTGAAGTGAAACCGAAACCCCAGATGTCGAAGAGCGGACCTGCCGCCACATCAAGGGCCCCTCCGGTCTCGTCAAAGAACCTTCTGGACATTGAATATATGTCCTTGAACATGGCGTTCGGTTCTGCCAGCCTGCCTTCGTTGAAGCGGCTTAGCTGGGATCCCTTGTTGTAACCGGATAGGGTGGTGTCAATCATTGTCAGGATGGAATCGACTGTCCACTTGATCTCATCCAAGGGAGTCTTGACTCCTTTCCTGTTGAACTTCACGGAATATGTCCCTCCTTGTGCGTAACCAGTCAACTGGCAATAGTTATCCGCGGGAGTACAGGACACCAGGGAGGCTATCAGCCATAGGAATAAGGAGAAACTGGAACAGTGCTTAATGTTTGCCTTCATCGTTGCAATAATAGTAATTTGCGACGTAATTCCTGCCATCATGGACTGGTTTTTGCTTAAAGAATACCGTTTTTGCATTTTTTATGCGATATTTGCATGTTGAAGTTATTATGATGAAATTCAGAAACCTCCTCATATTGGGCACGGCCATCTCCATGCTGGTTCTTCCTTCCTGCCATAAGAAGGATAAAGAAGAGAAATCCGACCCCTACCTTGATGGCAAGCTTACCTTCTCCATCCCGGACTTCGTCCTGACTGGTGAAACCTTCACACTTGTGCCTACCGGAGCGTCAAACCCCACTACCGGCAATGTCGGCTATTCCTGGACTTCCTCATGGCTCTCCGCCAGGGACACCACTAAAAAGGAAACCGGGACAGGCGATGGATCATGGACCGTCACCATGCCACTTGAGGTTGGTACCTATTCCATCACAAGCAATGCGTTTGCCACTGGCTACACACCTCTCTCTGCCTACCAGGAGTTTTGTGTAGTGGATCCGACAGTCGATGTCACCATCACCAAGGCCGGGTACCAGATTGATTCCACCACTTTCAAGGATCCCAGGGACGGGATGACCTACTATCTCGCCACCACCGGAGGGAATGTCTGGATGCAAAACAACCTGAGCTATAAGGAATACGGAGTGTCTTACGGCTACAGTACTGCGGTTGATCCGATTTTCGGAAAGCTCTACACATGGAATGAGGCCATTAAGGCCTGCCCTGACGGCTGGCACCTTCCTTCTGACGCGGATTTCGTCGCTTTGACAGGCACCGAGGCAGGTCGCGGTGAAACCATCTATGGCGCTGCAGGCTCCCTGATGGCCGACGCATACTTCCTTGGAAATAAGATGTGGACCTACTGGCCGGACGTCAAAATCACCAACAACTCAAAGTTCTCAGCCCTTCCGATAGGCTATGCCATCGACCAGGGAGACACCCATAAATACGTCGGCATAGATAGCTACGCCGTGTTCTGGACATCGGATGAAGATGGAGAAAGCGCCTTGTACAGGTATATCTACGTTGATAAGGACAACTTATTCAGCGCTAAAGGTAGCAAGGACTACTTCAGGGCTTCGGTAAGGTGTGTAAAGGATTAGGATTACCTCAAATCGGTAATGACATAGGAACTGCCAAGGGTTTTTTCGTCAAATCGGAAGGACCCTTTTTCATTCCCTTTCTCCTGGAAAGACAAGCCGGAGATGGAGAATTCCGAAACAGATCCGTCATTGAGTTTGATCTCCGCTCCGACCAACTCGGAAGTACCGCTCTTGAAAAAGAGCTTAAGTCCGGCAATGTCCATTGAAGACTTCCCCTTCATGATGGGAGTCAATGTGGAGGCATCGACAGTCTTGCCTCCGAATTTGGAACTTCCGAAGGACACTTCCTCAAAGGCTTCGTCCACCGCAGTGATCATAAGGGCAGGATTAGTGGCGAAACTTTCGGAAGAGCCATCCACCGGTTCGACAAGGGCCTCCTCAGAGATCCTGTCAATCGTCCAGCGGGTGGACCCGTCGCACCAGACCTCAAGGCCGTTGCCCTCAAGGAAGAAACAATTGTCCTGGACTTTCACCTTCCCCTCTCCCGTCATCTTGGACTTGGAGCCAGCAGGCTGCATGGAAAAAGTGTAGTTGAACGACACGAGTGAGGAAGAAACCTTCTCGATGAAACTTCCAAGAGTCTTGCTCTTTGCACCGCAATCTGCTCCGGAGAGCACGAATACAATGGCGGCGATTATGATAGCTGTCTTTTTCATGATACTGTTGCGGATTGCACAACTTGTGCCACAGAGGACATTACTGGTTCCGGAACGCCTCCAGGACCTTTTCGAGTTCTTCCAGGCTGGAGATCAAAACCTGCCTGGGCTTGGATCCTTCCTGAGGACCGACTATACCTGCAGCCTCGAGCTGGTCCATAACACGGCCGGCCTTGGCATAACCCATCCCAAGACGCCTTTGCAAGTCGGAAGTTGAACCCCTCTGATTCATTACGATCATCCTTGCCGCCTCCTCAAAGCGTTCGTCAAGGTTCTTCATGTCCACCATTCCTCCCGACCCGTCTTCTGTGGCTTCTTCGACGTCAGGGAGATAATAAGGAGTGTTGTAGCTCTTCTTGTAACCCTGCTGCGAACCAACAAACTCCGTGAGCTTGTTGATCTCGTCGCTGTCGATAAGGGCGCACTGGACCCTCTCCATCTCCACTCCGGCATAATAGAGCATGTCTCCCCTTCCGATCAGTTTCTCTGCTCCCGGAGAATCGAGAATTGTAGATGAATCGATCCTGGAGATAACCCTGAAGGCAATCCTGGTAGGGAAATTGGCCTTGATAAGACCGGTGATGACATCGACTGAAGGTCTCTGGGTAGCAAGGACGATATGTATTCCAGCAGCCCTTCCCTTCTGGGCCAGGCGGATAATGGAGGTGGAAATGCTCCTGGACTGAGCCTTGGCATCGCCTCCGCCACCGACGGACATAGTCAGGTCAGCATATTCATCGACGATGGTCACTATGTAAGGAAGGAAGCGGTGGCCTTCGGTAGGCAGGAGGTGACGGTCCTTG
>CAMHFA010000093.1 GCA_946184255.1 uncultured Bacteroidales bacterium | reverse complement strand
TTCACTGACATTCACAGTAGGTATCTTTCCGTTCATATTCGTAAGGCATTCAGGGGCCATAACCCTCAAGGACGGCTACATGATAATTGTTCTCTCCTGGCTGCTGTCATTCATTTTCGGAATGCTTCCATATGCCCTCTGGGGAGGTCCTTTTACAGTGGTGAATGCCTGGTTCGAGAGCGTTTCAGGTTTTACGACCACCGGTGCATCCATTCTCGAGAATGTTGAGGGCCTGCCCAACAGCCTTCTCTTCTGGCGTTCCTCCACCCATTTCATCGGTGGTTTGGGAGTAGTCGTCTTCCTTCTCCTGATCATTCCGAGCTCATCCCAGATGAAGTTGCGGCTTACAAACATCGAACTCTCGTCCTTGTCCAAGAGCGGTTACCGCTCCGGTTCGACCAGGATGGTGTACGTGTTTGCCTATGTCTATCTCGGAATGGCGGTTGCCTCCTTCCTGCTTTACCTGCTTGCTGGGATGAGTCCGTTTGATGCGATCAACCATGCTATGAGCGTGACCGCCACAGGAGGATTCAGTACGAAGAACATGTCCATAGGAGCATTCAATTCAGTGCCTATCGACCTGATCACCATGCTCTTCATGCTACTCTCGTCCATCCATTTCGGCATGATTTACGTGGCGATAGTCACACGTTCATTCAAACCTTTCAAAAATGAGATTTTCAGGTTCTACCTCAGGATCCTGATCATTGTCAGCATAATCGTTTCGGTTTCCCTCAAGGTTCAGGGTGTCGAGAAGGCATGGGGTGATGCCTTCCTTTCCGGATCATTCCATGTGCTCAGTTATGCTTCTACATCCGGATTCGGGATCGGAGACAACAGCACATGGCCCATACTCCCTTCGATAATGCTGATTTTCGTCGGCATTACCTGCGGTATGGCCGGCTCCACCACCGGAGGTATAAAATCAGACAGGTCATTGCTCCTTTTCAAGCAGATCAAGTTCCGCCTCAAGACCTTCCTCCATCCCGCTTCTGTCAACGAGGTCAGGGTCAACGGCCGCGTAGTGAGTCAGGAAAGCATCTGGCCGCATATCCTTTACATAGCACTCTACCTTCTTCTCATTATTTTATCCCTGGCTATCAACCTTATAATGAACCCCCAAGACGGGAATGCGGTTGCTGCCACATTTACTTCCCTCAGCAACGTGGGCCCTGCTATCGGGGACCTCGGAGCGGTCTGCAACTTCAATGCTGAACCTGCCAGTGCCAAGATAATGTACACGATAGACATGTTCATGGGACGTGTCGAGATCTATCCCGTACTGGCTGTACTGATGATGTTTTTCAGCAAGAGCAGCAAGTGATGGACCGGAGCGGTTTTTTCTACAAGAGATTCAGGGATCATTTCCCTTATGGGATTACCTCTGACCAGGACAGGTTGTTCTCTGACATCGCCGATTTCATTACCGGTGACGATCATGATATCCTGGTGGTCAACGGTTATGCCGGTACAGGTAAGACCACTGCGCTGGCTGCTGTCATCGAAGCCTTGGACGATCTCAGGCCCAGGCGTTCCGAAACTTCCGAAGGGGGAGAAGGATTTGAGGAAATATGCATCCTTATGGCTCCGACGGGAAGGGCCGCCAAAGTCCTGTCCCAATATGCCGGCAAACCGGCCAGGACAGTCCATAAATGCATCTACCGCCAGAAGTCAGTCGGTGCAGATGGTATGGGGCAGTTCTCTCTTGCACCCAACAAGTCCTCCCACAAGTTGTTCATAGTGGATGAAGTTTCCTTGATAGGGATAGATGATTCCGGTAAGCAGGGTTCGGCCACGTTTGGTACCGGAGACCTTCTTCGCGACCTCGTGGAATTCGTAAGGGCAGGCAATGACTGCAGACTGATAATGATAGGGGACTCGGCCCAGCTCCCGCCGGTTGGACTTGACGCATCTCCTGCCTTGTCCCCTTCCTACATGGACGGATTCGGCGGGGTGCGGTACAGCAGTCTCACTGAGGTGGTTCGCCAGCAGAAGGAGTCTGGAATCCTCCGTAACGCCACCAGGTTGAGGGAACTGATCTCTGAAGCTGAATATGGTGACGTGTGCTTCACTCCTGACCGGATCGGGATCCGGACAGATGGATTCGATGACATAGTGAGAATCACCGGAGGTGAGATCCTCGACACTCTGAACAAGAGTTATTATTCAGATTATTCAAAGGATGATACGGTAGTGCTCTGCAGATCCAACAAGAGGGCGAACCGTTACAATGCAGGAATACGTTCCCAGGTCTTCTACGATGAGGAAAGACTCGTCAGGGGAGAGAAACTCATGATAGTCAAGAACTGCTATCAGTTCACAGGAGATTCAAAGGCAATGGATTACATCGCCAACGGGGACATGGCGAAGCTGGTCTCCATAAGGAACCATGAGGAAAGATACGGTTTGCATTTCGCAGATGCAACACTTAGTTTTCCGGACTATGATGATATAGAAGTTAAGGCAAAAATCTGTCTTGACACCTTGGACTCTGAGTCTGCTTCTCTTACTTACGAACAACAGAACAGTCTCTATAATGGCGTCAATGAAGACTACTCGGACATCAAGTCCAAGAAGAAACGTTATGATGCCGTAAGGGAGGATCCTTATTTCAACGCCCTTCAGCTGAAGTACGCCAATGCCATCACCTGCCATAAAAGTCAGGGAGGGCAGTGGAGCTGTGTCTTTATTGACAACCCATTCTGGCAGGATGAGCTTAGTGTTGATGACCTCAAATGGCTATATACTGCCCTAACCAGAGCTGTTGAAAAAGTTTATCTTGTCAATTTCAAGGATGATTATTTTGAAAAACCATAGTGTTATGAAGAAACTCTTTATCATGCTGCTCCTCTGCGCCGCCTATGTGCTTTCGGCGCAGGAGACGAACCGTATTCCCCGTTCATGGAGATGGACAGGGGACCATCAGGTCGCATTCACCCATGACTTCGGCCGTCAATCCGAAGATGATTTCGTCCTGGATGCTGCTACCCATAAGGTGATTCCAGGAGCAGTGATTCCGGGAATGCCTGCCGGAATGATTCCCAGGATGCAGGGAAATGCCATTCCTGTGAGAATCCCGGGTGCAGAGAACCTGAAGTACTCTCCCGACTCGACCAAAATGGCATTTACCAGGGACAATGACCTCTGGGTACTGGATGTCGCCACAAAGAAAGAGACAAGGCTTACATTTGACGGGTCTGACGTCATCCTTAACGGTTACGCTTCCTGGGTTTATTATGAGGAAATCCTTGGCAGGGGCTCGAGGTATTGTGCTTTCTGGTGGTCTCCAGACTCGAAGAAGATAGGATTCTACCGTTTCGACAACACAGAGGTCCCGTTCTTCCCCATCTATTCCCCCGTGGCTGTAAATGCCGACCGTTCCGGTCTCCAGCTCGGTTATGGCCAGAATGCCGGAGGTGCCGTGGATCTAGAGGACATGTCTCCTACCGGAGGCTCTGTCAGGATGACCCGCTACCCGAAATGCGGAGATCCCAATCCGAAGGTCCGCATTGGTATCGTGGATGTTGAGAAGGGCAGTACCGCATGGGCCGATTTCGACGAGAATGATGACCAGTATTTTGGAACTCCTTTCTGGGGTGCTGACAGCCAGGCTTTCTTCATCCAGAGGGAGCCGCGCATCCAGAACACACTCGACCTTTATGCAGTTTCTCCTGTTGATGGTTCCAAGAAGCATATCTATCATGAAACCTACGATACATGGCTCGACTGGATTTCAGGCATGGTCTTCGGACGTGACGGACTCTACATGGTCCGCTCATTCGAAACAGGATGGGAGCAGATTTATTATCTCTCCTATGATGGCAAAACTCTCAGGCGCCTGACTTCCGGTGACAACTGGAGGGTTGGTATCATCTCAGTCAAGGAAGGGAAACCGGCCAAGAATTTCGACGGTACTACATCTGAAATCATATTCACCGCAGAACGTGATTCCCACGTCAGGACAGGTATCTACTTTGCATTCAAAGGTGCCGTCAGGGCAGTCTCCAATCCCGGTTTAAGCGCCTCTATGGCAAGCGTTTCCCCTGACAAGAAGTACATAGTCGCTTCCCAGGGCAATTCCAACACCCCGGACCAGGTCTGGCTATTTGACATCGCCAAGCCCGCCAAGTCCTTCAAGGTTGCTGATTCAGCCGGTCCTGATTTCAATCCTTCCAATCCCGAGCTGCCAAGGATCATCACCATGACCACTCATGACGGACTGGAACTTCCTGCCTTGATCGCCTATCCAAAGAACTTCGATCCTTCAAAGAAGTATCCTGTCCACGTCGATCTTTACGGAGGACCGGATTCTCCACAGGTCTCCGATCGCTTCCGCGGGACATCGGCTTACAAGTGGTACTCTGACAACGGCATTATCGAGGTGGTGGCAGACTGCAGGGCTTCCGGCTACAACGGTCGAAAGGGACTTGACATGATCTACAAGCATCTGGATGAAATAGAGATCCAGGACTTCGTCGAGTGGGCAAATTACCTTAAGAAACTGCCTTATGTCAACGGAGACAAGATAGGTGTCGAAGGTTTCTCGTTCGGCGGTACGATGACCGCCCTTTTGGTCATGAAGCATTCAGATGCCTTCCATTATGGAATCGCCGGTGGCGGAGTCTATGAGTGGGCGCTTTACGACACTCACTACACTGAGCGTTTCATGTCCACTCCTCAGGACAATCCTGAAGGATACGAGAGGACTAAAGTGACAAATGCGGCCAAGGAGTATCCGGTGACCGATGCCAATGACGACGGTTCAGTGATGCTCAAACTTACCCATGGTACCGGAGATGACAACGTCCATTTCCAGAATACCCTCAAGCTCGTAGATGCCCTCCACAAGGAAGGCAAGAAGTTCGAGCTGATGATCTATCCCGATGGAATGCACGGCTATCGTGGCTATCAGGGCCGTCATTTCAGTGCTGCCAACAGGGCATTCTGGCTCAAGTACCTAAAGGGAGAATGATGATAAGGAAGGTTATACTGTCTTCGGCCATGATCCTGGCCCTGTCTTTCTCCTGTTTCGCCCAAAGGGTGACCAGGAGCCGTCAGGTGCCGGGATTGAGACCCTATGACGTGGACCTGGCGGTAATGACCCGGGAAGAAAAGGATTCCGTCCTGATGGTTGCCGAACTCTGGAAGAACTATGTCGAGTCATTCTCTTCAGCATCAGTTTCAGAAGATGGGAGGCGATCCATGTGGGTTGACGGGATGCCTGACTACCTTTCAGAGTTCGATGACGGAGTGCTTCTCTATTCTTCATTCCGGGAGAACAGGACACTGGACATCCGAAAGGAGGACGAGATGATTTTTGAGAATGCTTTAT
>CAMHFA010000092.1 GCA_946184255.1 uncultured Bacteroidales bacterium | reverse complement strand
TCTTCTCTTCCTTGTTGTCTTCCTTCTTCTCCATGTTGATCACGAGATCGCCTTCGTCGTCGAGGCTGACCTTGAAGTCGTTCTTGGTAAGACCAGGGGCTGCAAGCTCTAGCTCATAGCAATGTTCGTTTTCTAATACATTGATGGCCGGAGCGGTTGCATTGGCCTTTTCTACCCAGTTGTCATCAAAGAAATCATTGAAAATGCTCGGTAACCAATTCTGGTTATACCTTCTTGATACTGGTAACATGATTAATACCTCCTATATTAAGTTATTGTCTTTTCTTTACCCCGTCCTTTCGGGCGGACGCTTTTCATAATGGCAATCTACGTACCATTGCCAAAAAGTCCATCCAAAGTGGACAATATGGCATAACTGGCTGACTATTTGTCATTTACGCATGACAAAATGTCCATTTCCCGACTATCTTCCAACGTTGGGGAGCCATAAAAAGGAGAAATAAACCCCAATTCTCGAAAGGAATTGCGAAATTGATTGTCTAATATGATTGAAATCGAAACAGAACAGTTGATGGACAGACTCGAATCGGAATTCACGAAAATGGTACAGGACAATCGCAGGACGATCCACACCGTCTGCTATTTCTTCTCAAGGAACCGGGAGGATGCAGAGGACCTGTTCCAGGAGATCCTGGTAAACCTCTGGAAAGGCTTTGGCAAGTTCAGGGGGGACAGTGATGTCAAGACTTGGATCTGGAGGGTGAGCATGAACACATGCATCAATCAGGAGAGCAAAAGGAAACGTAGTGTACAGACGGTTCCTTTGACTATAGAGATTGATCTTCCAGAGAGTTCAGATGAACACGAAAACCAGGTCCGGATTCTTTATGAACGTATTACGGGCCTTCCTCTGTTCGATCGAGCCATCATACTCCTTTGGCTGGAAGGTATGAAATACGACGAGATCGCAGATATCGTCGGTATAACTCCGGCAGCAGTGACCAGCCGCCTGTTCCGCATCAAAGAACAATTGAAATCAAAAAAGTAGATCATCATGGAAAAGAATAACGAATGTTCAGGCATGGAGGAAATCCAGAAGAATTACGAGAAACTTTCAGAAAGACTCGAAAGACAGGAAATGGTGTCTGACAAACTGATCAGGGAAGCCATGAAATCAAAACTCAACAGTACCGAACAATGGTATAACAGGCGTCTGATGATTCCTATCATAATACTTGCGCTTAGTGTGGCGTTCATCATTCTGGGACTCAACAAGTGGTACATAGCCCTGGTCGTCTTTACAGGAGTATTTGAGTTCGTTTCCGACCGGATATGTATCAGGAAACTCGGTCTCGGTGATCTGATGGAACAAGACATGAAAACCGCATCTGAGAGGGTGATAGCCCATCGGAAGGCGAGGAGGACATTCGACATTCTGGAGGTTATTCCTAGTGTTCCGATGCTCACATGGACTGCGTACATCGGTTCAGGGAACAGGTGGGAGATAAGTATGGTCGCCCTGATTGTTATTCTCTTCTCTTTAGGCATCTTCCGTGGAATTAAAGCCGCCCGAAAGAGGGCCAAGGAACTGGACGATTTCGTCAACAGCCTCGGAAACTGAATCTGGTATTCTATTCGCAACGGCGTTTTTCGTAATTAATTATTACTTAAAGAATTACTTAATATCGCATAGTTAATATTTCTATGCGATATTATATAATCTGCTTAATATTAATGAGTTATGTAAAACGCCACATTGGCAGCACTCTGTTCTTTTGGAAAATTGTTAAAAAATTTATGAATAACATTAAATAATATTTGTAAAATAGAAATTATTTAATAAATTTGCAGAAGAACAAGAAAGGAAAGAACTTAATTCAGACACTTATTATGAAAAAGATCAGTCAATTAGCCGTTATTATCCTGGCGTTTTCCATTTCCTGCACTTTGGGAGCGCAAACCGTTGTCAAGGGATTCGTACGCGATTCCTTGTCCCGTGATGCGGAGGTCGGGGCAGTCATCCAGTTCTTCAAGTCTGGAGAAGACAGGCCGGCGGCATATTCAGTGACCGATACACTCGGTCATTTCGAGAGGGTATTCAATACTCCAGGTGACTATTTCCTCCTGCTCCAGAACATGGGCAGGAAGACAGTCCGCAAGGGATTCAAGTTGGATGGCCAGCAGGAATTTGACTTCGGTGAGATCTTAATCCAGGATGACGCCAGTACCATTGATGCGGCTACCGTCCAGACTATGAGAACCCTTGTGAAACTCGATGTCAATAAGTTGACTTACAATGTGGAGGCTGATCCTGATTCAAAATCCGGAACAGTATTGGACATGCTTCGCAAGGTCCCTATGGTGACTGTCGACGGGCAGGACAGAATCACTGTCAACGGGAGTTCTGATTTCAAGGTCTATGTGGATGGCAAGCCGAACCAGATGCTTAGTTCCAACCCTTCACAGATCTTGAAGGTAATGCCAGCAAGTGCCGTCAAGGACATTGAAGTGATCACTAATCCTGGAGCTCGCTTCGATGCGGAAGGAGCCGGAGGAGTACTCAACCTTATCACTGGAGCAGCTGCAGGAGGATCCTCAGCGGTCGCAGACGGTTTGTACGGATCGACAACAATCGGTGCTACGACGAAGGGAGCCGTGAACGGAAGTCTGTTCCTGAATGCCAAGAAGGATAAGTTCACCGTAGGTTTGAATGCTGCCGTTTCCAGGCAGAGACTCAATGGAATCAGCTATGACACTTACCAGAAGAACCTCTCGGATGGGGTTACTCTGAGTAATCATACGGGTATGGATCAGAAGTCACCGATAGTTTATGCGGACCTCAATGCCAGTTACGAGATCGATTCCAGGAATCTCCTGAGCGGCTCGTTCGGCCTTACCGGCATGAACCAGCATGTGAAGGGTTCCTCGGCGATCCAGGCCGACGGCTCCGATATGTATTCCTATATAAGCGAATTGACTACTGAATATGGTGCCAGCCAGGTAAACGGAAGCCTGGACTTCCAGCACAGCAGTGCAGATGTCCCCGGCAGGACCATGACCCTCTCCTACAGATATGCCGGGACTCCGATAAACTCCGAATCCATCAACCGTTTGGGCTCGTTCTCTGGCTCTATTCCCATGATGCCAGACAACAGGACCGTCGGTGATGACAATTCGGTAGAGAATACCTTGCAGCTTGACTATACGACTCCTCTTGGAGCGGGACAGTCCCTTAGCAGCGGCCTGAAATACATACACAGGCATAATTCTGCAGACGACAAGTATTACATAGGTGGAGACCCATGGGTGTTCGACCGTGGGACGAGCATGCTGTACGACCATTTCAACAGCATCGGCGCCGCCTATTCAGAGTACACCGGGACTTTCGGTAAGTTCACCCTGACGGCCGGACTCCGTTACGAGATGACTTGGCAAAAAGTAAAATACGGCGAGGGCTACGGACATGATTTCGACTCCAGGTTCGGAGACCTGGTTCCGAGTGCGAGTCTTCAGTATTCAATCTCGGCCATGCAGAACATAGGACTGACATTCAACAGGAGGATCCAGAGACCGGGTATTACCTATCTGAATCCGTATGTGGACAGGTCCTCCCTTACTTACATCAGTTATGGCAACAGCGACCTTACCAGTGCCAGGAATGATATCGTAAGCGTGGTCTATAACTACTACAATCCCAAGTGGGTCGTCAGCCTGACAGGCCGGTACAGCCATTGCGGCAGTGGAATTTCCCAGTACAGTTTTTACGAGGACGGAGTCCTGAACATGACTTACGGGAACATAGTGAACGAGGACAACACCGGGCTTACTGCTTTTATCAACTGGACAGCCGGTCCAAAGACCAGGATCTACACCAATTCCGCATTCGGCTACGGAGTCTTTTCAAGCAGCGAACTCGGGATGTCCAACAGTGGTTGGAACTGGAACTGCCTTATAGGACTACAGCAGACCCTGCCCGCCAGCTTCATGCTAAGCGCCAACCTGACTGCGACAGGCAGGACCTGGAACCTCCAGGGATGGAGCGATGGGATGAGCATGGCTATCATTGGGCTCTCTAAAGGATTCCTGGGAGACAAACTGAGACTTACTGCCCAGGTCGCATCCAACCTCGGAACTGGAGATATGGTTATGGAAACTCTGGCTGCAGGTAAAGGATATGAGACCAGGAACGTGATTACAATCCCTATCCGCCAGGCAGGCATAGGCCTAACCTACACCTTCGGGAAGCAGGGCTTCCAGGTAAAGAAGGCCAGGAAAACCATCAACAATGATGACTTGATCAACAATACCAACGGCCAGGCACCTGGAACAGGAGTGCAGGTAGGTTTGTAGGCCTTTGAAATACAAGGAAAGAAGTGAACTTTTTCGTATATTTGTGAAAATGTTCACTTCTTTTCATATGAAACGACTGGTAATGATTGTGACCGTTCTGTTGACAGCGGTCTTCACATCTGCTCAGGGAAGGTTTGAGAACTACCCCCTTCCCCAGAATCCCGATACTCTCCGAATCCTTGCTGTGGGCAACAGCTTCTCGGATGACGGAACCGAATATCTTCCCGCCCTTCTGGGGGGAGCCGGAATCCACAATGTGATTGTCGGACGTCTGTACATTGGAGGATGTTCCCTGGAGAGGCATTGTAAGGAGTATGCAGATAACACTCCTGACTATGTCTATTACAAGTCCACTGAAAACAGATGGATCACTGTAAGCAAGAATGCCACCTTCCTTGACGGACTTAAGGACGAGCCCTGGGACATCATTACCATTCAGGAGGTATCCAACTATTCCGGTACTTATCCCAACTATAAGGAATGGACGCCAAAGCTTATTTCGATAATCAGGAAGGAAGCCCTCAATCCCCGCGCTACGATAGCATGGCACATGACATGGGCTTATGCTTCAAACTCCAGCCATGTTGCCTTCCCCTTGTATGACCGTGATCAGGACAAGATGTACAATGCCATACTCAACTGTGTTGAAAACGCCAGCAAGGATTTCAATGTGCCTGTCGTCATTCCTTCAGGGCTTGCAATCCAGAATGCGAGGGAAACACGTCTGAACAACGATGACAGGGTCAATCCCGAGCACACCGTCGTCTATCAGCTTACAAGGGACGGATTCCACCTGAGCCGTCAGTATGGACGTTATATCGCGGCCTGTACATGGTTTGAAACATTGATCAGGCCTGTCCTTGGAAAGTCCGTCAAAGGTAATCCGTACCTCCTTGAAGACACAGAATTCACCATTGACAAAAAGGATTCCCGTCTTTGCCAGAAAATTGCGATAAAAGCGGTCTCTTCCTACTACAAAAAGTAATGAAAATGGATCCAAGAGCTGAAAGAATATATCAGGCGGCTGGATACATCAAGGACATCATTG
>CAMHFA010000091.1 GCA_946184255.1 uncultured Bacteroidales bacterium | reverse complement strand
TACTTCCTTTCTCTCATGGGAAAGAGTCTCAAGAAGGCATGTGCTATGAGTAAGAAGACAATTGACCAGGAACCAGATAATGCAACCTACCTGGACACCTACGGATGGTTGCTCCACCTCCTTGGGAAGGACCAGGATGCAAAGGCTGTTTTCAAGCACGCCTTGATATATGGAGCGAAGGACAGTGCGACCAGCCTGGAGCATTACGCCGAGGTCCTGGAATCTTTAGGAGAGAATGACCTGGCCAAGGTTTACAGGGTCCAGGCAGCAAACAAGAAAGAAGAAGGAAAAGAATGATAGGACGACTGGGAAGAATATTCATCACCCTGGCCCTCGTCTTTACGGCGGGGGTGACGACAGCATATTCCCAGGACACCAAGGCTCAGGAGGCTAAAAAAGCCCGTCTCCAAAAGGAGATAGCCATCCTCGACAGCCAGATCAAGGCGATTGCCACCAAAAGTGCAAGCGCCGTCAACAAGCTCAGCCTCATTAGGAAGAAAGTCGATGCCAGGAAGGAATTAGTAGCCGAAAGTGACCGTGAAATAGCAGGCTTCGCATCCTCAATTGCATCTAAGGAGAGAGAGATCAAGGTCATGCAGGCCCGTCTGGACACTCTCTCAGACTACTATGAAAGACTTGTTAGAGGTGCTTACAAAAATCGGAATGCCAAAGTCTGGTACATGTACATCCTGGCCAGCGACAACCTTGGACAGGCTTTCAGGAGATACGGTTATCTCCGAGACCTTTCCAAGCAGATGAACATCCAGGCAGAAAGGATAATTGCCACAAGGGATACCCTCGCAAAGCAAACCGAGGAACTGGAAGCCATGAAGAAGGAAGCTGAATCCCTCCGCAGCCAGAGGATGGCAGAAGTCGGCAAGTTGCAGGCTGAACAGAACGATTCCCAGCAGCTTGTCAACCAGCTCAAGAAGGACAAGAAGAAGTACCAGCAGGACCTCAACAAGAAACAGCGGGAGGTTGAGGCACTTAACAGGGAGATCCAGAGAATCATCCAGCAGGCCCTTGAAGACAAGGGCAGCAAGAAGGGCTCAGGGAAGACCACCACAAGACCGGCGAAGCCGATCGACTACACCCTGGCTAAACAATTCGAGTCTAACAAGGGAAAACTTCCCTGGCCGGCAGATGGACCTGTCGTGGAGCATTTCGGACAGAGGTATCACCCGGTGTACACCAATCTGAAGCTTCCTTTCAATAACGGTATTTCCATAGCCCTATCCCAAGGCACAGCCGTTAAGGCAGTTTTCGACGGAGAAGTCAAACAAATCGTCGTGATGCCCGGCTACAACAAGTGCATCCTTGTCCAGCATGGAAATTACTTCTCCTTCTACTGCAAGATGGGATCTGTCAGCGTCAAGGCAGGAGACAAGGTTAAAACCGGCCAGTCTCTCGGAACAGTGGACACGATCGGCGGGGAGACACAGCTGCATCTCCAAATCTGGTCTGGAAAGAACCCGCAGAATCCTGAAACATGGTTAAGGCCAAGATAGAATGAGACACGTCATCACAATATCCAATACGGAAGACCTTG
This sequence comes from uncultured Bacteroidales bacterium, assembly GCA_946184255.1. Lineage (GTDB taxonomy): Bacteria > Bacteroidota > Bacteroidia > Bacteroidales > UBA932 > Cryptobacteroides. Next base: position 3,867 of record CAMHFA010000091.1, on the reverse strand, counting down.
ACAGGGCGGCAGAAGAATTCCTTTCCGAAATCGGAGAGAACAGGATAATCGCTTTCTACGCGCCCATGGGAGCCGGAAAGACCACCTTTACCACAGCAGTCTGCCGGAGACTGGGAGTCAGGGATGATGCCGTGAGTTCCCCGACCTTCGCAATAGTCAACGAGTACCGTACCTCTTCCGGAGAGCCTTTGTATCATTTCGACTTCTACCGGATTACAAAAATCGCCGAGGCTTTGGACATAGGTTTCTATGATTATATCGACAGCGGATGCCTTTGCATCATCGAATGGCCGGAAAACATTGAGGAGATCCTTCCTGAGGAAACCCTTAAAGTCTCGATAGCCGTCAATCCCGACGAATCCCGTACCCTATCCTGGGAAGATTAGTCCTGCTTGCCGAAAGATTCAAGAAGCACCCGTAAGGAATCAACGAATTCCTTAACGGAATCACCGTTCACCTCTTCCACCCTCGAAAGGTTATGCTGAAGGTTAGCCTTAAAGAAAGTTTCATTCAGCAAAACCCCTCCTCCAAGGATTCCGGTAATCCAATTGCCGTTTACCAGTTCGACCACAGTAAAACCGGCGGCTCCGGCATTCAGGAGCATGGAGCCGATTCCGCGCAAAGGTTCACCCAAATAGATCTGGCCGGCAGGAGGAAAGAACGAAAGGAATGTTGCTGTTCCCTCCTTTCTGGGTCTGGGAGCTTTTTTGAATATATTCACGACTGCCTCCCTGCGGATTTCATCCTCCCCCGCGAATTCAAGGGCCTTCTCCCTCGATTCGGAAAAACGCCAGGAAGAAGCCAGAAGGACTGAATAGATGTCCGGATAATCATCCGCTCTCCCGCTTTCTTCCAGGTACCCGAGGGCAGCACCGGCATCACCGGTATTGATGCAGCAACGTGCCTTTGAGAGAAGAACTTCGGACTGTTCTTCCGGGGAGAGCAAATAGAGACGTATCCTGTCAAGCGTATGGAGTGCATCTTCGAAACAAGAAGCTTCCTCATAGCAAGCCGCTTTTGAGCGAAGGGCAGAATGGACGGATGACGGATCTCCGGATCCATACACCTCCTTTTCCCACTGGAGGGCTCTCTCCAGCGGATCATATCCCTTTATCTCCTGCCCCTTAGCGGAAAATACTGCGCAAAGGAAGATGCAGATGATAGAGGACAAGCGTATTCTCTGCTGCCAAACGTTCATCTTTCTCGATACTCACTGACATGTAACTGCCATATATATTTCCAAGATAGAAAGTAGCACACAATGCTCCTGAAACAATGGTGCGCCAATCCTTCATTCCATGTTTGCTCCAATTCTCGGCCGTGACCGCGCCGAGGGATCCGACAGTGAGGAAGGCTGCTACTCCCTCGCCCAGCCTACCTGCATAGATCTTCCCTGCGCCGGGGACAATGGCAGAAGCCAAGGCCGCCACGCCGGCCCTCTTATGCCTTGATGAGAAACGGGCAGAACCAATCTCCGACAAGATACGCTCGCTTTCTTCCAAGGTGTAATCAGAATAAGTAAACCCTCCACTCAGGCGAAGCCAGTCATCTTTGTTCCCACGCAGAAGAGCCAGACCAGCATTTTGAAGAAGGGCCAGTTCGGAATATGGACCTCCTTCTGAAAATACAGGCTCTTCTGAAACAGACTCCATCATCCAGGAAGCCCTGTCATATTCACCCAGAGTCGAGAGGGAAACAACCCCATAGAACAAGGACTCTGGTCCGAATACCGATGAAACAGGTACTTTTGAAAACAAATCCGCTGCCTGTGAAAGCTTCCTGTCCGAAAAAAGGACTTTCGCCCTCAAGAAATCAAGGGTGTCCGAAGGGGAATAAGGGTGTTTTGACAAAGTCCTTGCATCAAGACTGTATTCGTTGTCCAGCAAGTACTTGAAAAAGTCATAATCTTCCGAAATGAAATCAGTTCCAGAAGAGGGAAATATCACCTTTGAAGAGTCCGGCATCGGGATCTGAAGCACATCCCTTGAAGAGACCCGTCCGATCCTGGAAGAAGACATGATCCTGTCCGGAAGACCGAGCAGTCCTTTTACCTGGCCGCTCGCAGGATGAAGGGTCAGGAGTAACAGGAAAAGAGACAGGAGGGGGCGCGTCATGGAGCGTCACTTCTTGATGTTCGGGGTGGATTTGAGCGGTTTGGCGTCAGAAGGCACCTTGAAGTTGAACATCGGGTCATTACCGTCCAAGGTGACGTTGGAATAAATGGTGCGGACCAGCGTCGAATCCTTTTTGGATGTAAACTGGACAGAAGTCACCCTGAGCGGGAGCATCAGGTTTGAGAACTTGTTGTAGGATGAAAGATAAGTCTTGCTGACAACTGCGCCTGTCGCATCGAAATAGGCAAGGTAGATAGGCAGATAGTTCTCAAGAACGAGTTCAACTTTGGAAACCCCCTTCCCTTTTGAAGCTGGAAGGTAGGTCCGTTTCATCAACCCTTCTCCCTCCCGGGAAGTTGAAGACAGCTTATAACCATATAGGCCCAGACCCATGTCATCGCTACGACCGGAAAGGAAGATGTAGAGAAGGTCGTCGCGGTCGCTGAAATCTTCCTTACGTTGGGAATAGACCTCATTTGTAGCGGGGATGTAAAGCTTGAACTCACCACTGGGATTGGTAATGGTGTAATAGGTACTCGGTGACTTGAAAACCCGTACCAGGTCACCTGTAGAATTGCAATAAACCTTGCTCTCTACGGATGTCACCTTGCCACCATATAAAGTTTTAACCTCCATGTCAGCCGAGACCCTTCTTTGGGCAGAGGCTGACATGGAGATAATTAGCAATGCAGGTAAAATAAGTCCTGGACGGAGCATTAACCCCACATGAAGAATGAAGTGTTGCCGCAGTACCGGGCAACAGAGTTATCTTCTACGGCGGCCACTATCTCAACTATGAAGTCAACGAACGGGACAACACCGAAAATTCCTCCAACTGTGAAAGTGTAGATCGCCCACATCCAAGGTCTTGTACCCATATAATGGCGATGGACACCAAATCCGCCAAGGAAGAAGGTCAGCAGGATGGCTCCAACGGGATTGGCTCCACGGGTAATAACTGCTGAGGGAGCTGACGGGGGGACCATGAGGCCGGCCGAAACGGCGGCAGGGACCTCATTCATGAGATCCAGCGGAGAAACGACTATCGCACTCTCGAAAGCGTTGTCGATAGCGGCATCATCAAGCTTGTAGGGAGCAGCAGATGCCAGGGTAGAGATCGCGAACATTGCGATCAAAGCAAATAGGATCTTTTTCATTGAATAAAGCTTTTGTTGTCACAAATGTAACGATTTTTTTATTATTCCGTATTATTCCCTTCCCGCACGCGAGGGCAAACACGGTCCCCGGATCGATTCTTAAAGGCTACTGATTATCCGCCTTCAGATATAGGTTTCCTTCATAGCGGACCGTCAGTTCCAACTTCGGCTCGGCTGGATTAATCCAAGTCTTGGCCCATCCGGTCAAGGAACCTGTACCCGGCGGCCTCCATGAGGTATTCCGGCCTGATATCCTTCGAATCAGCAAGGTCTGCGATCGTCCTCGCCACTTTCAGTATCCTTGAATATGCCCGCGCGGACAGTCCTAGCTTTTCTATCAGGCGCTCCAGCACTTCGCTGCATCCTGCATCCAGGGCGCAGAACCTTTCCAACTGGCGGTTGCTCATCTCGGCATTCGTGAAGATCGCTTCGTCCCCGAATCTCAGCTTCTGGAGCATCCTCGCCTTGAGCACACGTTCAGCTACGGCACTGCTCGGCTCCCCTTTCTTTCGGTTTACGAGCTTCGCCGGATCCACCTGGCTGAGCCACAACTGTATATCTATCCTGTCCATCACAGGACCGGAGAGCTTCGACAG
>CAMHFA010000090.1 GCA_946184255.1 uncultured Bacteroidales bacterium | reverse complement strand
GAGTTGCTCCATCACACTGTCGCTGAGCCATCCGAGCAGGGGCTTGTTGTCTTCAGTAAGTGCGTCAAGGATCCTGTCCACACTTTCGCTCACAAGTGATTCCTTGTCAAGTTCAACCTGGTAGGATGCGAACTGGCCGATCTCCCTGGAAAAAGCCTTGAGAGTCTGTTGGAAGAAGCGGTCTATAGTACTTACTGCAAAAGCGCCGTAGTCATGGAGAATGAAGTACAACACATCCTCTGCCTTTTTCTTGAGAGCTTCCTCGCTCCCGAACATAGAAGGAACGAATTCCTTGGTGTACCGTGATTGCCCCGGATCCGTGGAAAGAAGGTGCAACTCCTTGAGGATGCGGCTTTTCATCTCATCAGTGGCCTTGTTGGTGAAGGTTACTGCGAGGATATGGCGGTAGGCATGCGGATCTTCATTCCCAAGCAGCAGCCTGATGTAGGTCTTGGCCAGGTTGAAGGTCTTTCCGGAGCCGGCAGATGCTTTAAGTATCTTTATCATAATTCTATCTCCCGCAAATCATTTTGAAAGCACACCTTGAACAGGTGTCCTGATCCGTTGTCCTCCGCCATCCCTTGGAGGGATCTTTCATTTCGGAAAGCAGGCCGCGAAGCCTGGATTCCATTTCTTCGTTGAACACCCGGCTGGAAGGAACGTTTCTTACGCCTTCCGTGAAAAACCTTGCAGGCTGGTAGATTGAATTGACCAGGAATTTGTCCCTGTACCTTGGATCCCTGGAGACCATTGTGTCGTACAGGAACATCTGGAAGGCGATTTTCGGCCTTTTTTGGTTATCCTCCCCAAAGAGAAGGTCAGCAATCCTGGCAGCGTTGGCATCTGTGATGCTCACATCATTGTCCTCCACTTTTCCCGTCTTGTAGTCCACTATCCTGACCTCACCGGGCAGGAAGCTGTCCATCCTGTCCACATAACCCACGAACTTGAAACCGTCGAACGTCATTTCAAACTTGTTCTCCAGCCCCAGGATTTTGAAAGAAGGGACACCCATCTTGTCCATGAATTCAGCATCCCTTTCGAGGGTCTTCAGCACGTATTGCACTATCACATCCTCAAGTACCAGGGTCCTGCCGCTGACTTCGAGAGTATGTAGCTGCTCCATGACCAGGCTCCGGACCTTCTGCTTGATTTCAGCCTTCCGTCCCAGCCATGATGCTATGTATTCCTTTGTTATCTCGCTGTTTCCGTCTCCTGTGTACAATGACTGCATGGTTGAGTGGAAAACATCTCCCAACATCCCGGAATCCAGGTCTTCTGCCACCTCGCTCTCTTCAGTGAGGCAGGCAATCTTTGAGAAATAGAATTGGGCGGGACAATCCAGGTAGCTTTTCAGCGAGGATGCGGACAGGGTGACTCCGAGGAGTTTTTCGATGTCTCCGTCAGTCTTAGGGATGTCCGGAAGCCCTCCATGAACCCTTGCCTCAGCCTTTACGAAACTCCTTTTGACGGGGATGTTGTAGTGGTATTCCAGTTGTTTTATGAAACGGCTCTCCTCTCCGTTCTTCAGGCCCTCTGTCCGGGAGTCGTACACAAGGGTGACCTTCTCCGCTCTCTGGATCAAGCGGTAGAAATAATACGCCCACACAGCATCCTGGAACTCGTAGGTCGGGAGCCCGAAGCCCTTCCTCAGTTCCGGAGGGACGAAGGAAGAGCTGACGCTCTTTCTTGGGAATATGCCTTCGTTGCAGGACAGGATAATAAGATGCCTGAAATCCAATGCCCTGGTTTCAAGGGGACCCATTATCTGGAGTCCTTTCAGCGGTTCACCGTTGAATGGCACGGACATGGGACCGAGCACCACAGAAAGGAGTCTTGAATATGTCGCCGGAAGGATGGCCAGTTTCTTCGAGGAAAGCTGGTTTATCGCTGAATATGCCCTTCTCCCGAATTCGATTTCCAAGGCCATGTCAGGATCCGTCGCCAGGGCACCGGCCAAACCTGTTATCAATGATTTGAGGTATTCTTCAAAATCGGCGGTCTGTTGCCTGGATGCCGTTTTAGGGTCGCTGACAACGGGACGGAAAACCAGGTCGAAGAAAGGATGGCCGTTCAACTCATTCTGGGGAATGTAGTACTTTGCTCCTTTCTTTACAGATTCGGAAATTCCTGATGCATCTTGATCTCCTTCAGTGACCTTTCTGAATAACCCGGAAGACAGGATGGGCCAGACCTGTGCATGGTAGAAGTACCAGCATCCGTCTTTCTGCCTCAGATGCATCTGCATGGCGGAAATGAGGTTTAGGAAATCAAAGAGCGAGCTTCCTTTCATCGGGTAGCCCATGGTGACATTGATGTCCTTTATCTCAGGAGGGATAGAGTTCAAGACGGGAACCAGGAGGCTCTCGTCCGGAAGGACTATCGCATGGTCTTCATCCTTTACCAGGGAGGGGATAAGTTTTGCCTGGGCAGTGGAAGAAGGGACGCTGACAACCTCGATTTCCGGAACGGGAAGCCCTTCGGGATCAGGAGTGAAACACTGGCCGAATTCTTCGATGTTCCTCGACATGAAGAATGACGCATTGTTCCTTGGATCCTTTATCATTCGGCTGGAATAATCCCAGCAGAAGGCTGCCAGGCCGGCATTGCGCATCTTCCGCATGACTGCCTTCTCGCATTCGTTGAGGGCATTGAGTCCCACGAAAACATATTCCTTGATATCCCCGAAAGCCTCTTGAAGCACATCGGCGACAGGTTCGACCGAAAGCCTTTCGACCAGGCTCCTGTAGGTCATGCCTTCGTAGGACATCCCTTTCCCTTCCAGACGGGAGCGGAAGGTCTCGTAAAGGGGAAGGAGTATGTTCCAAATCTGGAGGAAGCGTTCCTTGACGTTGGGGTTGTCGGAGTCCAAGTTGACTGTCAGTCTCCCGGAATCCCTGAAATGACCTACGAAACGTTCGATCGCAGAACGCTGGTTGTCACTGAGGTATGAATAGCTGTCCTGGATCTCCTTGTACTCCTTGACATTAGTGTACAGTTGTTTCGGATCGACGAGGTACTTATCAACATCGTCGAAGTCACCGAGGATTACGTCACCCCAGAATATGAACTCATCAAGGGGCTCTGCCTTGGGGTACAGCGCATGATAGCAATCATAAAGTTCCAGGAGGAGGCTCACCCGGTCAGAGGGTCCTATTCCTGCGATATTATAAAAGAAATCGTTGATGGTCAGGAGCTTTGGAGCGAAAATAGGTTTTCCGGAAGCTTTTACGACCTCCCCGAGGTGCTTCTTGAAGAAGACCTGGCTGCGCCTGTTGGGGAAAATGAAGCAACGGCCGGAGATGTCTCCTGCCTGCATGAAATGGCTGGCAACCTGTTCGAGGAATGGTCTCATTAATCAAATTTAGTTATTATATTTGTCAAAATACAATTTATTGCCATGAAAAAGAAATTCAGATGTATGGTTTGCGGGTATGTCTATGAAGGCGAAAACCCGCCGGAGCGCTGCCCTCAGTGCAAAGTCCCTGCTTCCAAGTTTGTTGAGATCAAGGAGGAAGAAGGCGGTCCACAGTGGGCTTGCGAGCATCATATCGGTGACGGAAAGGTCGAAGATGAAGAGATCATGCAGGGTCTCAGGGATCACTTCAACGGTGAGTGTTCCGAGGTCGGAATGTATCTTGCAATGAGCCGTCAGGCAGAAAGGGAAGGTTATCCCGAGATCGCCGATGCATTCAAGCGCTATGCTTTCGAGGAAGCAGAACATGCTTCCAAGTTCGCAGAACTTCTTGGAGAAGTTGTCTGGGACACCAAGACCAATCTCGAGAAGCGTTACCAGGCTGAGGCCGGAGCATGTGAAGGCAAGCTTGCCATCGCCACCAGGGCAAAGCAGCTCGGCTATGATGCCATCCATGACACCGTCCATGAGATGGCCAAGGACGAGGCCCGTCACGGTGCCGGTTTCTACGGTCTTTTGAAGCGCTATTTCGACAAGTAGTCTTTCCCTCTGTTTTTGTGGATTATGGAAGCCAACGAAAGTACGATTAAACTTTATTACAACACAGAGAGGGAGAAGCTTCAGATGCCTGAGTACGGCAGGAATGTCCTCAGGATGGTTGAACAACTCCGGGATATCCCTGACAAGGCGAAGCGGAGCGAGCAGGCTAGGGCTGTGGTCAAGGTGATGGAGACCCTGAATCCCCAGGTTCACCAGCAGGATAATTTCGAGCAGAAGCTTTGGGACCATCTCTACATGATCGCCGGTTACGATCTTGACATTGATGCACCCTATCCAGCCCCTCTTCCAGAGGCCAAGGCCATCCGGCCGATGGTTATCCCTCTCGACAAGTCTCCTGTCAGGGCTACCCATTACGGCCGTAATATCGAGAGCATAATCGACCTTATCGCTGGCGAACCGGACGGAGAGGTCAAGACAGCCATGATCCGCTCGCTGGCCATCTACATGAGGCAGCAGTACCTCATCTGGAACAAGGATAACGTGGCAGACGAGACCATCTTCGCTGACATCGAGAAATTGTCCGACTACAGGATCAAGGTACCTGAGGGACTTGAACTCACGAAGATATCCCAGGATTCGAACTTCTCCCGTCCCGGCATGAATCTCGGCATGAACGGACAGAACCGCAAGAACAACAATAAGAAAAACCGCAAGAACAGGAAGTAATGTTCAAGCTCTGGAAGAACATGGATGAGGATGACAAGTCGAGACTTGTCAAGGTGACAGGTTTTGTCGTGGCTGTTTTCACCGTCTTTACCTTGCTTGCCACTGTTTCCTATTTCTTTACATGGAAGGTTGACCAGAGCGCTATTGCCGCTCCTGTAAGCGACACTTCCGTAGAGATAAGGAATCTGGCCGGTAAATTGGGCTTCAGGTGGTCCGACCTGTTGGTCCGCAAGTGGTTCGGCCTCGGCAGTCTGGCCTTGATAATCATTCTCTTCGCTGTCTCAGTACGCCTGTTACTCCAGAGGTGGCATTATTCAATGCTCAAAACCATTCTCCTGACCGTTTCAGGAGCCCTTGTCTCTTCTCTCCTGCTGGCTTTTATTTCTGACCTTGCCGGTTGGGGCAATGTGTTCGGGGGAGGTCTTGGAGGTGAGTGTGGTGAGGCCGTCGTGGGCTGGTCCCGCAACCTGTTCGGCCCCTTCATAACAGCTGTCCTCCTCCTGCTGCTCCTTGCCCTCTGGCTCTTCTTTGTCAGTGACAAGTTCACCCGCTGGTTTGATTCCCTGTTTGGTGAAGCAAAGGACGAGGAATCTCCGTCCGTGAAGGATAATGCGGTTGAGGACCGTGTTGCCAGTGCCAGGGCACAGGAAGGTCAATTCCGTGCCGCGGAGAGCTTATCGGAGACCCTCGGGCATAAAAAGGACATTTCCGTGCCGCGCAAGACTGTCCAAGAGGAACAGGAGGACCCTGTAAAAGAAGAGAAAGTGAGTGGCAGGGTCGAGCAA
>CAMHFA010000089.1 GCA_946184255.1 uncultured Bacteroidales bacterium | reverse complement strand
GTAGTTTAGCGGGGTGCCGACCCTGACGAGAAGGTTCGCCTGATGGGGGAAGCATTCTCCAGTCACAGTCACCGAATTGTCAACCAGAGGCTTGTTCTTCTGGACAGCCTCATAGACAGCCAGGGCTGTGCAGACATTGTCCACGACCGCTCCGACATCGATAGGGAGTCCTCCTGACTTTACCTGACGGTGCATTACGGCATCAATGAGCTGTTTCTCGCCTCCTTCAGGATATTTCTTCATGAGGGACAAAACTTCGATTCCGGCATAATCGGCCGACTTCGCCTTCAGTCCTGCTACTACATTGGTAATATGTTCGATTGCCTCGGGCTTGTTATCCTCGATTGCGATGGTAGCCTTATCGACTCCAAGTGCCTTCTTGATGATTGCGGTACCTATTACCACCTGCTCTCCCTTCTCCAAAAGGGTGCGGAAATCGGAAGTAAGGTAGGGCTCGCATTCGCAACCGTTAATGATAAGCATCTCGCACTTCTTTCCAGGAGGAGGGCTGAGCTTGACATGGGTCGGGAATGTGGCTCCACCGAGACCAACGACTCCGCCGAGCTTGATCTTCTCAATGATCTCTTTGGGATCCTGAGGGATTTCGGTAATAAGGGTGTCGGTCCTGTCAATTCCTTCCATCCACTCGTCACCTTCAACTGCAATTTCAACCACTATCTGGTTATTGCCTGAAAGATCCTTCCTGGGGCCTATGGACTTTACAGTGCCGGAAACCGAAGAATGGATGTATGCGGACATGAACCCGCCCGGTTCGGCAATGACCTGGCCTGCCTTGACCTTATCACCGACAGCTACTACAGGCTTGGCCGGAGCGCCGATGTGCTGGGCAACAGCAATGTACACTACCGGAGGCGTGGGCAGGGTCTCGATCTTGCAATCTCTCGAGATCTTGGCGTCATTGGGATGGACGCCTCCTATGGAGAATGTTCTTCTAGCCATTGTTTTCCTCCTTCTTTACTTCGTTATTCCCTTCTACCGGCGCAGGGGAAGCTGCTGATTTTGCGGCTTCAGCAGCAGCTGCAGCAGCCTCACGGGCTTTCTTCTGGCGCTCCTGGATCCTGGCCTTCACGGCATCCTTGTCCAGCGGCTTGGGGAAGTTGACTCCATGGATGGCTCCCGTAGGGCACATCGCCTCGCACTCACGGCAAAGCTTGCACTTTTCAGGATCGATATACGCCACGTTGTTTTCGAGGACGATGGCACCGTGAGTACAGGTCTTGACACATATTCCACAACCGATACAAGCAGCTGCACAGGCCTTCTTCGCAGCGGGGCCCTTGTCTTTGTTGACGCAGAAGACATATTCCCTCATCCCCCTCGGACCCTTCTTCCTCAGTTCGATTATTGCCTTGGGACAAGCTTTGGTACAGGCTCCGCAAGCAGTACATTTGTTCTCGTCAACAACCGGGAGACCGGTCTCGGGATCCATTGAAAGGGCTCCGAACTGGCAGGCAGCCACGCAGTCTCCACAACCAAGACAACCGAATGCACAACCGGTGTCCCCGGCATAGAGCGATGCCTTGACCTTGCAGGAGAGGGAGCCGTCGTAGTCATTGACCTTCGGCCTGTTTGCACAGGTGCCGTTGCAGCGCACCACGGCAACCATAGGAGCCTTCTCCTTGATTTCATAACCCAGGATCTCGGCTACCTTCTTCATTGTCTCATTGCCTCCGACTGGACAGTAATGGTTGTCCAGGTTCGGAGCCTTCACCGCGGAATCGGCAAAAGCGTGACATCCGGCAAAACCGCAGCCACCGCAGTTGGCCCCGGGCATGGCCTTTTCCACGAGCTCTATGCGCGGATCCTCTTCTACCTTGAACCGCTGCGCGACAAGGTAGAGGGTCAACGCAAGCAGCAGGCCTAGTCCTGAGATGATTGCGATGGTCCAGATAATAGTAGTTGTCATATTGTAATTAGGAAATTAGTTCCTTATGTAAAACTCATACTCCCCCGCCAAACGTCCTTTGAAAAGGTAAAGTATCAGGTAGTAAAGGGCAACTCCGGCAACGGCCAATAATCCGCCGGCCAGTTCTCCCAGCCCAATCAATGGCAAAGATAATATTAAAATAAGTAAAATCATTGCCGGAATCGCATAAGATAGCAAAACCGCCTTGAGTCCGGTCTTCGGAGCAAGGCAGACTTCAACTGCCTGACCCACGGAATAATCCTTTCCGCGAACGGCAGGTACTTCGACTATCTTTTTCCTGGATTCCGACATTCCGCACAAACCGGCGGCATGACAGGCTGAACAGGCGGATTCCGAGACGATTTCTACGCTGATGATGCCCTGTCCGGAAGAAATGACCTTCCCTTTATGAGAGATAAGTTCGGCCATCAATCAACTAAGCATGAAACAGGGTGCTTGAGTCCTGAATATGAATTCAGACGACCACGCACCTGACCGATCTTCAGAGGAGCCACGAAGTATACGGGAATCTTGTTTTCGTCGTCTGAGAACCAGGCGAAGAGGGAACTGTCCCCTTCGAAGGATTCTCCTTTGGGTACCTCGAACCCAAATTTGAGACACCTCATATTCTTGCCGGACACCTTTTTTTTCTCCTTTCCGTAATAGACGAAATGGATGCTGTGGACCTTATGGTCACAGGCATAGGTCATGGGATAGCGCCCACCTTCCTTCAGTTTCGAGATGTCCATGTTCTGCAGCATGAAGAAAAGCATGGCGACATCGTAGGTGCAATCATCCTTGGGAAGGGTAACGGAGAACTCTCCCTTCTTAGAATTGTTTATCTGGGCATTGATCTGGTTCTGGGAATATGTGTAGAGGTTAGTACACCAGTAATTACCTTCTACACAGTCCCTTGTGAATTTGACCGGTTTGAGGCCGTCATAAGTGAACCAGCAGTCGAAATCTTCCTTGAGCTTGAACACCTGCTCATAGAATTTCTGGATCTTGCCTCTCAAGGAACCATGATAGCATTTCTTTCCGTTGATAACGGTAGAATCCAGCTTCAGGGTAGCCTGGGCGACATCGGCGTTGATTGGACCCAATTTGTAATGGACAGTGTAAACTAGATTCTCTCCTGCCTTGAAAGCTATCTTATCCTTAGAGAGATTGAGTGGAAGGCAGGTCTTTCCGTCTCCGGCATGCAGGGAAATCCCAGCAAGGAGAAGTACGGCAAAAGCGATTGAGAGTCTGTACAATCTTTTCATCAGAATTCAGGATTATTGTCGAACTCACTGTTCATTGCAGATTCCGTGCCCATCGATTCAGCCTGGGCAGCAAGGGAATCCCCTGGTTCGACGAACCTGACCTGGTCGGACTTGAAGAGCATGTCAATGTCGCAGACCTCACCGTTGCGGTGCTTGGCTATTATGATCTGGGTTGTCTCCTTCCCTTCCGGTGTTTCGCCGAGCCCGACATAGTCCGGACGATGGATGAATATGACCATATCGGCATCCTGTTCAATGGAACCGGACTCACGAAGGTCACTCAACTGAGGCTTACCCGTACCTCCTGTCCTCTGGACTGCATTCCTGGAAAGCTGGGAGAGGGCAATGATGGGAACATTCAGTTCCTTGGCTGTTGCCTTAAGGGTCCTCGAAATGGCTGCAACTTCCTGCTCACGAAGTCCGCGGAGCTCAACCGGTCCCTGCATCAGCTGGAGATAGTCGACAATGACAAGGCGGACATCCTTTGACTTTACCAGCCTCTTGACCTTGGTGCGGAATTCCATCAGGGGGATACTGGGAGTGTCATCGATGTAAAGCGGAGCCTTGGAAAGGGCGGCCAGCCTTGTTTCAAGTTGCTGCCAGTCCCAGGGATCCAATTTGGCGCCTCCCTTGAGTTTGTTGGCCGGAAGGCCTGATTCAGTGGTCATGAGCCTCATAACCAGCTGTAGGGCTGACATTTCGAGTGAAAACACTGCAACCGGCATGTTGTTGTCGACAGCGGCATTCCTGGCCAGGTTAAGAGCGAAAGCAGTCTTTCCCACAGAGGGTCGTGCCGCCAGGATTATCAAGTCTGACCTCTGCCATCCGTTGGTCACCCTGTCAAGAGAAGGGAATCCTGAAGGGACACCGCTGAGACCGTCGATATTCTGGTTCTTCTCTACCTCACGAAGGGCATCGTTGATGATGGAGCCTACCTCCTGGACATCCTTCTTGAGATTGTTCTGGATGGCATTATAGACCTTTGTCTGGGCCTCGTCGATAAGCTGGTCCACCTTAACGGAATCGTCGTACGAATCCCTGAGGATTTCATAGGACGCCGTGATCAGATCCCTCTGGATGCTCTTCTGCTTAAGGATCTTGACATAGTACTCTATGTGGGCGGCTGCACCTACCTTCTCAGAAAGGCCGGCAATTGCAACCGGGCCTCCTACAGCCTCCAGGTTGCCCTTTTCACGAAGCTTTGCGCTGACGGTAACGATGTCCACCGAAGTATGCTCGTTGACGAGTTCGGACATCGCCTCGAAGATCATCCTGTGACGGGGATCATAAAAACATGAGGGTGACAGTTCCTCAAGCGCCATGTCGACGGATGAGGGCTCGATGAGCATGGCTCCGAGGACAGCCTCTTCGACTTCAAGAGCTTGAGGCGGTTTGTTTCCCATCTCAAGCCCAAGTGTGTCCAGATTGACTGCCTGTGCCTTTTTCCTAGAGGTTCTAACAGGCTTATCAGGCATATTGAATCAAATGTCTATTCGAAATCCGGGTTGACTATGATCCTTCCGCAGTGCTCGCAGATAATGAGCTTCTTGTTGGAAGCGATTTCAACGAGACGCTGGGGAGTTATAGTGTTGAAGCAACCTCCGCAGGAGTCTCCGTTGTAAACGGACACCACGGCCAGATGGTTGTGGACACTGGCGCGGATGCGGTCGTAGGCGCTCATGGTCCTGGGGTCGATCTTGGCAGCACATTCCTCCCTTACAGCAAGAAGCCTCTCCTCGTCCTTGGAAGTGGATTCGACGATGGTAGCAAGTTCTTCCTTCTTGGCCTTGAGATCCTCATTCCTCACGGAAACTAACTCCTTGAGATTCTCAATGTCCTCCTTCTTGGCCGCAATGGCAGTTTTGGTATCATTGATGGTCTTCTGTGCGATCTGGCGGAGGAGTCCCTGGTTCTCTATCTCCTTGTTGATGGAATCGAACTCACGACTGTTGGAGATTTCTTCCAGCTGCTTCTGGTACTTCTCGATCTGAAGATCGCAATCGATTATGTTCTGCTTGTTGTCGGCTATGGTCTGGTTGTAGGCATCAATGACAGCATTGTCCTGAGCCATGCGGGCCTTGAGGTCGGCAAGTTCATTCTCAAGCGTCTCGACCTCCGAAGGAAGTTCGCCGCGGAGCTGGACTATCTTGTCAATCGCGGAGTCAGCCTCCTGAAGGGCATACAACGTCTTGAGTTTTTCTTCGACGCTGATCTCGGAGTCTGCAAAATTCTTCTGAAGGGAG
>CAMHFA010000088.1 GCA_946184255.1 uncultured Bacteroidales bacterium | reverse complement strand
GAATCTCCTCGATGGTGGCGGTCATGGCGTCGCGGGTATTGACGGCACGGATGATGACCGGCCAGTCCCAGCTGCGTTTGTTGTCCTTTACTCCGGTTGACTTGTAGTCGGGAACTATGGTGAAATACTGCCACACCTTGCCCTCAAGGCCATTCTTGGCAAATTCCTCACGCAAGATGGCGTCGCTCTCACGAAGGGCCTCCAGCCTGTCGCGGGTAATTGCACCGGTGCAGCGGACACCCAGTCCCGGACCGGGGAACGGCTGGCGGAAGACCATGTTGTCGGGCAAGCCCAGTTCCTTGCCGACTACCCGGACCTCGTCCTTGAAAAGGAGCTTGATTGGCTCGACGAGTTCAAACTGCAGGTCTTCAGGCAGACCGCCCACATTGTGGTGGGATTTTACAGGTCCGGATTCGATAATGTCGGGATAGATCGTGCCCTGGGCAAGGAAACTGATTCCGTCAAGTTTGCGGGCCTCTTCCTCGAACACACGGATGAATTCGGCGCCGATGATCTTACGTTTCTGCTCGGGATCAGCAACACCGGCCAGTTTGTCGAGGAAACGGTCAACGGCGTCAACGTAAACCAGGTTGGCTCCGAGTTCATCACGGAAGACCCTTACCACCTGCTCAGGCTCACCTTTGCGAAGGAGTCCATGATTGACATGTACTGAAACCAGTTGCTTACCAACGGCCTTGATCAGCAAAGCCGCGACCACTGAGGAATCCACACCGCCTGACAAGGCGAGCAAAACCTTCTTGTCGCCAATTTGGGCACGCAGTTCCTTAATCTGTTCTTCGATGAATTTTTGAGCCAGTTCGGCTGTCGTGATCCGCTCCATATCCGCGGGACGAACGTTGCTTGTAGACATATCTGCTATTAATTTAAAACTATTCCCATTCGATTGTTGCCGGGGGTTTGGACGAGATGTCATATACCACCCTGTTTACGCCCTTGACCTTGTTTATGATGTCATTGCTCACCTGAGCCAGGAAATCATAGGGGAAGTGGAACCAGTCAGCCGTCATGGCATCTGTAGATACCACCGCCCTCAGGGCGACAGGATTCTCGTAGGTCCGTTCGTCTCCCATCACTCCTACGCTCCTTACAGGCAGCAGGATCACTCCGGCCTGCCAGATAGCATCGTAAAGACAGGTAGCTTCCACCCTTGGATCCGAGGCTGAAGGCAGATGCATGGAAGAACAGTCATAATTCCTCAGACCCTTTATGAATATGTCATCTGCTTCTCTCAGAACATCCAATTTCTCCTTGGTAATGTCTCCAATGATCCTTACCCCTAATGAGGGTCCGGGGAAAGGATGCCTTCCGACCAGTTCCTCCTTGATTCCGAGAGCCCTTCCTACCCGGCGGACTTCGTCCTTGAACAGCATACGGAGGGGTTCTACAATCCTGATATTCATTCTCTCAGGAAGGCCGCCCACGTTGTGATGCGACTTGATCTTTGAGGCTATGCCTTCTATGCCGGCGGATTCGATAACATCAGGATAGATGGTTCCCTGGGCAAGCCAGCGGACACCTTCTATCTGCCTGGCGTACTTCTCGAAAGTTTCAACGAAAAGACGGCCAATGATCTTGCGCTTTGCTTCCGGCTCGGTTACCCCGGCCAGTTCCCTTAGGAAATCCTCGGAAGCGTCCGCTCCGATAACGTTGAGGTTCATGTCCTTGTAGGAGGCGAGGACGTCTTCATATTCATTCTTCCGGAGAAGGCCGTTGTTGACGAAGATGCATGTCAGGTTGTGTCCGATGGCCTTGTTGAGCAGCACTCCTGCGACGGTGGAATCCACTCCTCCGCTGAGTCCAAGGATGACTTTGTCATTGCCAAGCTGCTCTTTAAGGGCCGTGACGGTGGTCTCTATGTAGGAGTCTGGAGTCCAGTCACCCTTGCAGCCGCAGATCCAGTGGGCAAAGTTGCCGAGGATCTTTAATCCTTCAGTAGTGTGGAAGACCTCGGGATGGAACTGGACTGCGAAAGTCTTTTCACCCTCGAATGAATATGCGGCATTGGCCACGCTGTCCGTGGAGGCGATGACCCTGGCTCCTTCCGGGAGGCGGGAAATGGTGTCGCCATGTGACATCCAGACCTGGGAACGGGAAGACACTCCGGTCAGCAGGGGAGAGGAGGGATCCTTGATGTCAAGCATCGCCCTGCCATATTCCCTGGCTAATGATCCTTCAACTTCGCCCCCGTACTTGTAGGCGAGATACTGGGCGCCATAGCATATTCCCAGAAGGGGAAGACTGCCCTTGATACCATCAAGGTTGATCTGGGGGGCGTTTGCATCCCTGACCGAGCATGGACTTCCGGAGAGAATCACTCCCTTTACGGTCTCGTCGAGGACCGGAACCTTGTTGAAAGGATAGATCTCGCAGAAAACATTCAGTTCGCGGAGACGTCTACCGATGAGCTGGGTGACCTGGGAACCGAAGTCGAGGATTATGATTTTTTCCGTCATTTATTGATGAGATGTTTCCAGTCACAAATTTACTACAAAAAGAGTATGAAAAAAATACATGAATAATGAATATTATTTGAAAGAATATTCGTATATTTGCGGAAAATCATGAATAATAATTCTTATGGCGAAGGAAAAGCTCGAGAGACATGGGATTATACGTGAATTGATCCGGGAAAAAAGGATAGCTAACCAGGAAGAGTTGGCTTCCATGCTTCACGAGAGGGGACTGGCGGTTGCCCAGGCCACCCTTTCCCGTGACATCAAAGAGATGGGAATCTCCAAGCTTCACGACGAGTCCGGCTACTATTACAGTCTTTCTTCGAATGGTCCTGCTGCCAGACCGGGTGCAACTGGTTTCAATTCTTCTGACAGCATCGTCAGTGTCGAGTTTTCCAGGCCGGTGGCTGTCGTCAAGACACATCCCGGACATGCCAACATGGTTGCAGCTATGATAGATTCCAGGGCCATGAGGGAGATTGCAGGAACCATTGCAGGAGACGACACCATACTCCTCGTCATAAGGGAGGGATTCAGCGGAGACGACCTCCTTAAGGCTCTTGGGAAACTGTTCCGGCAGATTGAAAGGAAAAGATTGAATTAAACTTAATTACGAACTATACAATGAGATTGGAAGACATTACCGTCGAGGTAGCTTCGGAAGAGCATCTCGTGTACGTCGGGGAAATCCTGGAGGCTATAGAGAACGCCGCCAAGGTAAGGGGAACCGGAATCGCCAGAAGGAAACCGGAGTACCTAGCACAGAAAATCAAGGAGGCCAAGGCAGTGATCGCCCTTTACGAGGGCAGGTTCGCCGGCTTCAGCTACATCGAAACTTGGGAGCACAAGCGCTATGTGACCACCTCCGGACTGATTGTCCATCCGGACTTCAGAGGGCTCAGCTTGGCAAAGAAGATAAAGGACCTGACCTTCTCCCTTGCCCGTACGCGCTGGCCGAATGCTAAGATATTCAGTCTTACCAGCGGAGCGGCCGTCATGGTGATGAACACCCAACTGGGGTACAAGCCTGTTACTTTCGCAGAACTGACCACTGACGATGCTTTCTGGAAAGGATGCGAGGGCTGCATTAATGTTGATGTCCTCAAGAGGACGGACAGGCAGTTCTGCATCTGCACAGGCATGCTCTTCGATCCCGAGGAGCATCTCCCGGCAAAGATCCCTCAGGAAGTCCTTGATAGGATCGCCATTCTGGAATCAAAGGAACAATAAAAACTGACGATATGGATAAGAAAAAAGTCGTGGTCGCCTACAGCGGCGGGCTGGACACCTCATTCACAGTGATGTATCTGGCAAAAGAAAAGGGATATGAAGTCTATGCCGCCTGTGCTGACACGGGTGGTTTCAGCCCCGAACAGCTCAAGGACAACGAGAAGAGGGCCTATGAACTTGGCGCCAAGGAATATGTGACCCTGGACGTCACCAAGGAATACTATGACAAGAGCCTGAAGTACATGATCTTCGGTAATGTGCTCCGTAACGGGACCTATCCTGTGTCGGTTTCTTCAGAAAGGATCTTCCAGGCTATGGCCATAGCCCGTTATGCCAAGAAGGTCGGAGCAGATGCGATCGCCCACGGCTCGACCGGAGCCGGGAACGACCAGGTACGTTTCGACATGACCTTCCTGGTGATGGCACCCGGAATCGAGATAATCACCCTTACCCGTGACATGGCTCTAACCCGCCAGTTCGAGGTTGATTATTTAAACGAACACGGTTTCAAGGCCGATTTCAAGAAGTTGAAATATTCCTACAATGTCGGTCTCTGGGGGACTTCCATCTGCGGAGGGGAGATCCTGGATTCAAAGCAGGGACTTCCTGAGAGTGCCTATCTCAAGCAGGTGACCAAAGAAGGTTCGGAAGTTATAGAGATTGAGTTTGAAAAAGGCGAGATCGTCGGGGTCAACGGTGAAAAGTTCGCTGACAAGGTAGCAGCCATCCAGAAGGTTGAGTCGATCGCAGTTCCTTACGGCATCGGCCGCGACATGCATGTCGGCGACACTATTATTGGAATAAAGGGACGTGTCGGTTTCGAGGCGGCAGCTCCGATGCTGATAATGGCTGCCCACAAGTTCCTGGAGAAGTTTACCCTGAGCAAGTGGCAGCAGTACTGGAAAGACCAGGTTGCGAATTGGTACGGTATGTTCCTTCATGAGAGCCAGTACCTTGAGCCGGTTATGAGGGACATCGAGGCCATGCTTACAGAAAGCCAGAGGAACGTGACCGGAAAGGTCACGATGGAACTCCGTCCGTGGTCGTTCTCTACTGTCGGAGTGGATTCACCCTGCGACCTTGTCAAGACCAAGTTCGGTGAATATGGTGAAATGCAGAAGGGCTGGACCAGTGAGGATGCCAAGGGCTTCATAAAGGTCAGTTCAACCCCGCTGAGGGTCTATTACACTGCCCATAAGGATGAAGGAGAGAAACTAGAAAAGGAACTGTAGATGACTTTCGACGGTAAGATAAAGGTTGGGATCATAGGGGCGGCAGGCTACACAGCAGGCGAGCTCCTGAGGATCCTGGTGAACCATCCCTGCGCTGAAATCCTTTTCGCGCAGAGCGGCAGCCATGCCGACGAACCGGTCTGGTCCGCCCACGCCGATTTGCTTGGGGAGACTGATCTGTGCTTCTCCGCGGTCCCTGATTTCTCTGCTGTACCTGAATCCTCTGCGGTCCCTGAGTTTGTTCCACTGCGAACCGGCCTCCGCCACTTCGCCGAATGGTACAAAGCCTTCTATGCCTAACCCCAGACCAACGCTCGGTGATCGTACTCTTGTATTAACAGAAAATGTTAAATAATGATATAAAATAGCAATATATTTGCCATAACTTATCATAAAATAAATAAAAACATTTATATTTGCACACATAATTAAGTGTTGTGAATATTATGGGTAAAACAACAATGGGTACAAAACTACCCCGTAAACTGGAACAGAAGATGCAGACGGTGGGCGAACAGATAAAGCTTGCACG
>CAMHFA010000087.1 GCA_946184255.1 uncultured Bacteroidales bacterium | reverse complement strand
CCTCCGATGATTCCAATTGCTCCAGCCTGGTTGGGATCGAACCCCAGAAGAAGGGCAAGAAGGTAGGCTCCGAATATTCCCGTCTGGGCGGCAGCTCCGATCAGAAGCAGCCTTGGCTGGGAGATCAGGGCTGAGAAATCCGTCATAGCACCGATTCCCAGGAAGATAAGAGGCGGGTACCAGCCTTGCTTGACTCCCTGGTACAGTGTATTTAGGACGGAACCGTCCTCATAGACACCGATGTTGAGACCGGGGAACATCGGGATGTTGCCGATGATCATTCCGAAGCCGATCGGTATAAGGAGGAGTGGCTCCCAGCCTTTCTTTATGGCAATGGTTATGAACAGGATTCCAATACAGATCATGGCCACGTTCTGCCACGACGCATTGGCGAATCCGGTGAAAAACCAGAAATGCTGGAGATTTTCGATGATAGTGTTCATCCTAGGCTATCTTGACGATTTCAGCACCTTCAAGGACAGAGTCTCCCTTGTTCACGAGAACGGCGGTGACGGTACCGTCACTGGATGCCTGGATTTCGTTTTCCATCTTCATGGCTTCGATGACAGCTACTTTCTGGCCAGCCTTTACTGCCTGTCCTTCCTTTACCGAGACCTCGATTATGACTCCCGGAAGGGGAGAGGTGATGGCTTTTCCGGCTCCAGAGCCTGCCGAGGGGGCCGGTGCAGGAGCTGCAGCAGCTGTCGCAGGAGCCGGTGCAGCCGGTGCAGCGACCGGAGCTGCGGGAGCGATGGGAGTTTCCATCTCGACTTTGTAGGAGGCTCCGTTGACGGTTACATCAGCTGTATTCCCTTCTACGGAATTGATGTCGACGTTGTATTCGTTGCCGTTGATTTTGAATTTGTAGGTCTTCATATTGTGTGTTTTTTGTATTATCGTGGTAATTGTCTGAAATTCTGCGCTTTGTCAGCCCATGTACTGCCGGGGGTGGGGTTGATGGTGATGACGAAACTCTCGGCGTCGTGTATGCCTCCGCCGAGGTAGTCGTCAAGGGCGAGGGCAATGGCCGCATAGACCTCTCCGCCAAATTCCTGGGAAAGGGCCATGGTGATGGCTGCCGCAACCTCGGGAGTGAGGTCTCCGGTCTTGACCGGCTTCCTGGCTTTCTGCTTCTTGACTTTTTCCTTCTTCGGGCGCTGGTGGGTGTTCCCTATCCATCTGAATATGAAAGAGAGGATCATCAGGGCAGTGAAGACAACCATGACGGCGATAAGTGTAAGCACCCAACCATGGGGGTCCTGTTCCTTCATGATCTCACTCTTGGTTTTGGCATCGACATCGCCATTGTATGATCCAGGAGAGGGCTTTTGGGAAATCTTAGTGATGAAGTCCATCTCTTTTACTCCAGTGGGGACCCTGACCACCGAACAGTCAGCAGGGAGGTCGGAAGGTATCTCAACCTGGTCGATTACGGTCCTTCCATCGTTGCTTACCAGATACAGGGTCGAACCTTTCCGAAGCTTGAAATTGGTGTAGAAAGTACCCTGGGATGAATCTCCACTTGTGAAAAATATCACGCTCTGGCGTGGACCCACCTGGGCGGAACGGTCAGATGTTGGAATATGGTACTTTTTAAGGTTGTCCTTGTCATCGGAGAGATAGCATCCTCCGAACTTGACAGTTCCATTTGACGTATTGAACAACTCAATCCATCCGTTCCTTTGTCCGAAGCCGTCCGTAAGGCTGCAGGTGTTGTCGACCAGAACCTCACCGATCAAAAGGTCGGTCATGTTCTGCGCACCTAGCGAAACCGCCACAAACAGGGACAGCAAGGAGAGGATATGTATCCTTGAAAGTTTCATCATGTTACAGGGGGAGATTGTCATGTTTCTTGGAGGGCATCTGCTGCTTCTTGCCGGAGAGTTGTTCCAAAGCACGTATCACGCGGAAACGGGTGTTGCGAGGTTCGATGACGTCGTCAATGTAGCCCTTCTGGGCAGCCTGGTAGGGATTGTTGAAGAGATCTTCGTACTCAGCCTTCTTCTCGGCCTTGATCTTTTCCTGCTCAGACGGGTCTTCAACTGCCTTGATGTCCTTCGCATAAAGTACGTTGACAGCTCCGTCAGCTCCCATGACAGCGATTTGGGCGGAAGGCCAGGCATAGACCAGGTCAGCCCTGAGGTGTTTGCTGCTCATCACTATGTAGGAACCACCGTAGCTCTTCCTGATTTCGACTGTGACCTTCGGAACCGTAGCCTCTCCATAGGCGTAGAGGAGTTTTGCTCCGTTAGTGATAACCGCGCCGTATTCCTGCTGGGTTCCGGGGAGGAAACCGGGGACATCCACCAGTGAAACGATGGGGATGTTGAAAGCGTCACAGAAACGTACGAAACGGGCGCCTTTACGGGATGCGTTGATGTCCAGGACTCCGGCGAGAACCTTCGGCTGGTTGGCGACTATTCCCACGCTCCTTCCGTTCATGTGGGCGAACCCGACTATGATGTTCCTGGCGAAATCCTTGTGGACTTCAAAGAACTTCCCGTCATCCACTATGCTTCCGATAACCTTGTACATGTCGTACGGAGTATTGGGATTGTCGGGAACGATCTCATTGAGGCTGTCATCCACACGGCTGACCGGGTCGTTTGTGGGAACCCTTGGAGCCTCCTCCATATTGTTCTGGGGAATAAAAGAGAGGAGCTCCTTTATGGTACGGATGCCGTCTTCTTCGTTTTCAGCTGCGAAATGGGCCACACCGCTCTTTGAAGCATGGACGCTTGCCCCGCCAAGCTCTTCCTGGGAAACCACTTCGCCGAGGACACTCTTGACCACTGCCGGACCGGTAAGGAACATGTAGGAAGTGTTCTTTACCATCACTGTGAAGTCTGTAAGGGCAGGGGAGTAAACCGCTCCGCCTGCGCATGGACCGAAGATGCCGGAAATCTGGGGCACTACTCCGGATGCAAGTATATTCCTTTCGAATATTTCGCCGTAGCCGGCAAGGGAATCGACACCTTCCTGTATCCTTGCTCCACCTGAATCATTCAGACAGATGAACGGTGCTCCGTTACGGGAGGCCAGGTCAAGAACCTTGCAGATCTTTTCAGACATGGTCTTGGAAAGGGAACCTCCAGAAACGGTGAAATCCTGGGCTGCCACATAGACGAGACGGCCACCGATGGTTCCCATTCCGGTCACCACTCCGTCGCCGTCGAAATGCTGCTTCTCCATACCGAAGTTGGTGCAGCGATGCTGTACGAACATGTCGAATTCTTCAAAACTGCCTTCGTCCAGCAGAAGGGAGAGCCTTTCCCTGGCAGTCATCTTCCCTTTCTGGTGCTGTGCGTCTATCCTTTTCTGTCCTCCGCCGAGCTTTGCCGCCGCCCTGCGTTCAACCAGTTTGGCGATGTTTTCCTGTTGGATACTCATATTGATTTTAATCTTATTTTGAGATGATAAGCGTGAATGTCAAATATACCAAGAATCCTGCTTTTCGCCAAATTTACGCGAGGATTTCAGAGCCTGATTCCGATAGAAAAGTCCAGATAATCTGCCTTGAACTTGTGGGCTTTTATGCAGACACTTACAAAAAACGGATCCAATGACGGTGGATAGTACCTGATACCTGCCCTTTCATAGAGGGGCCCGTGCTCTCCGCGTATGCCCATGTGACGGTAAAGGTATATTCCTTCCTGGACATAAAGTGCTGCATTCCTGTAGAAAACTTCCTGGACCAGACCTATTCCGGCCGAGAATGGAGAATAACCTTTTGAAGAAGCTACCTCATCTGCCTCATATAACACGCTGTCAGCCCAGCGAAGCCGTCCGGTGTTGGAACACCAGAATCCGTCCACTGTGGTCCCAAGACCAAATCTGCCCGATACCCTGTAAATTGCGTCTGCACTCAAGGATGCCATGGGCCACTTCTTCAGGAGGGATGTGGAGAGTTCGTTCCTTGGAACTGTCTTGACAAGCGCCCGCCATTCGGCAGCGCAGGCGTGAACCCCTCCTCCGGCATAGAGTTCGAAGTTCCATCTTTTCCGATAAACCTCAGGAGAAATCTTGGGAGTCCTGAATATGTTTCCTGCCTGAGGCTTTCCGCTTTGGAAGCGATATCTTGCTGATAGACCGCCTCCCCAATAGTTCAGCCCTCCGTTGGGATAGGCTAATCTTGCACTGGAATTGTGCTTTACGATTATCCCCGCCTCCAGGTCAAGCCTTGGAGATACAAGCCATGTCAAGTGCCCTCCTCCGGCAGCATAGAAAAGGATAGGGGAACTGAAGAACCAGTTCGCACTGTTGGTCTGGGCATCATAGTAACCGGATGAGTATGACAGGCCCAGATGGATGTTGTAACCGAATCCCAGATGTTTCGTCCTGACAAGGTCCCTTGAAATCGTGCCATAAGCGGTGACCATGTCGGAATACCTCCCGTTCTTGCTCTTGAACCTGACGTCTGAAAGGGTGTTCCATGTAAGACCTATCCCGAAGACCGGATAGTTGTAACCTGCTTGGAATCCACCGTATTCTCCGGCTGTCTGGTAGTCGGCTTCAAGGGTAAATGCATTGAAGCCCAAGGACGTGTATGAGTCCCTGAAAGAGCCGATGGTCATCCGGTCGGCCCCGGCCTTAACAGCCCATGAGCCACTGGTGTCCTGGGAGAAGGCTGCCCAAAAACATGACAAGCCCTGGCCTGCAATGCAGACCAGGGTGATAATTGTCTTCTTTAGAAGCCTTGCCATCGCCGTGAGGAATTATTCCTCGGCAGGCTTCATGGTGTTGTAGACGGAAGTGACATCGTCATCGTCCTCAAGAAGGCCGGTGAGTTTGTCGAGGGTTTCCCTCTGTTCGGGAGTTACATCCTTGAGATCCACGTTGGGAATTCTCTCAAAGCCTCCGGACACCAGTTCATAACCGTTGTCCTCGATGTATTTCTGGATTGCTCCGTATGAACTGTAGGCACCGTAGATCACGATGTTCCTGGTGACATCTCCATCTTCATTCTCCTGCTCTTCGGTAAAGACTTCGGGATCGTCGTCGCAGTCGCAGAGTTCGAGTTGAAGCTCTTCGATGTCAAGGCCTTCCTTGTCCTTAATGCGGAAGACGCACTTGTGGTCGAACATGAAACTGACGCTGCCGCTGGTGCCGAGGGTGCCTCCGCACTTGGTGAAATAGCTGCGTACGTTTGCAACTGTCCTGGTGTTGTTGTCAGTTGCAGCCTCCACGAGGTAGGCAATACCATGAGGGCCGTAGCCTTCGTACACTATCTCCTTGAAATCGCCCTGGTCCTTTTCGAGGGCTTTTTTGATTGCCCTTTCGACATTGTCCTTAGGCATGTTCTCGCTCCTGGCCTCAGCGATGAGGGCCCTGAGCCTGGGGTTTCCGGTCACATCGGGACCGCCCTGCTTTACAGCAATGGTGATTTCCTTCCCGATCTTGGTGAAGGTCTTGGCCATGTGGCCCCACCTCTTGAACTTCCTTTCCTTGCGGAACTCAAACGCTCTTCCCATGGTTATTTCTGGCTTTCGATGCGGGTGATGTACTTGTCGATGTCGTAACCCTCCATGGACTGA
>CAMHFA010000086.1 GCA_946184255.1 uncultured Bacteroidales bacterium | reverse complement strand
GTCAATACCCTTGTAGCCAAACCTAAGGCCGGTGCTGGGGGTAAGCCACTTACCGACATTAGCCTCGACTGCGAGACCGCCGAATCCCCACTTGACATCCGGAGTTGAGAAAAGGGTGTTGGCACCAGCACCAAGGCTGATAAACCAGTTGTCACCAAACTCATTGGTAAGATACGGTCCTCTGACGATGTTGCCGTTCTCGTCACGGTTGTTGTTTTCCTGGGCGAACGCAACTGACATAGCCATCAGGGCGATTGCCACGATACTCAATACTTTTTTCATTACTACTGAAATTATAATTTAACGTATTACTTTATAAACCAAAAACTTACAGAGAAAATACCCTGCAAAGCACAATTCGTCATTCGCAAAGTTAATAAAAATATTCTTAATTAATTGCTAATTGGTCGAATAATGTAGTAAAAAATTCTTTCCTGTGCGTGGATACGATACTGTTCCAGCGGTAATGTCCCCCATGAATTGATTCCTCCAACTCCTGCCTGCGCAAGGTCGAAGTTGACATAAGTCGTTCCTTCCGAGCGGTCATTCTCGTGAGCGATCGCTTTGAGTGAGAGGGAATGACGAGGTTCTCCAACCTGAGTGTTGGACTTATTTTCCCTGTTGGGAGTACCGTTCTCTACGCAATCCAGTACGTTCATCGGGAATGGAAGGGCAGATGCTGAGAAACGGACATCAGACGTAATCTCAAGACCGTTTCCTGCAGGGTCAAAAACCCTGAGATACTTCAATCCGGTGTGAGTACCGGACTCCTGTGTCCTGGCATATCCGTAATGGTACTGCTCGGAGACACTCTGGATATAATGGCCGGTCATTGCTGCAGAATTGCGGTCACAATAGTTTTCCCAAGGTCCCTTGCCGTAGAAATCGATAGTGGAATACTTTCCCGGCATGGCGAATTTCATTCCGTATCTGAACAGGTCAGGTGCCTTGGAGAGGTCTCCGGCATCCTTCATTATCTCACGGCATTCCAAGGTGCCGTCAGAATAAATCTTATACTCAAGTACCACAGCCGCTGAGCCCGAGGCGATAGGTTCATATTCAGCAGAAACAAGCCAACTTCCGCCATCTTCGGAAACATCGAGTTTCTTAAGGTTGAAAGCAGGGTATCTCCAAACCGCCATCCTTTCATGCATCCTGGCACCCATGTCGTTCTCAACCGGGGCCCTTGCAAATTCAGGAGAGAGCGGTGCAGCAAGCATCTCGGTTCCTCCTGCTGAATAGGATGACAGGAAACCGGTAGCCTTGTCGAATGATGCTTTCCAATCTGAAGCGCGGCAAGAGGTCACTCCGGCGAAAGAGAATGAACCTGAAAATTCATGGGCTGTGGCAGTTTCAGAATGGGAGACCTTCACTCCTTCAACCGAAGCGGAACCGGCCTTGAACGGCATTGCCTTCCCCTCCCTTACTGCTATCTGGTCATAAGCCACTTCATAACCAGCGGGGAGCAGTCCGTCAGGGGTCTTCAGCACATAAGATACATTAATGAATATATCCTTGTCACCATCATTGAAAGAAGGAACCGGAAGGTCCACTGTCTCGGATTTCTGGGGGCCCGCTTTCAGATTCTCAACCGTCCCGGTTGCAACCGGTTCTCCCTCGACAACTGCTGTCCAGACCAGCCTGTATTGGGAAAGATCCTTGAAGAAATTCTCATTGAACACCTTCAAGCGTCCCCTGGAGGCATCGACGGGAGTCGTCAGAATGTTCCTCTGCTGGTATTTAACCTCATAGGAATGAGGGTGCAGGCTGCGATCTGCCGCGATTACGCCATTGCAATTGAAGGAACCGTCTGAAGGATCATAACCGTTAAAATCACCACCGAAAGCGAAAATGTAATCCGTCCCATTAAATGAAGGCCAGCGGATTGCCTGATCCACAAAATCCCAGATAAAGCCGCCCTGGTAGTTGGGAAGCTTTCTGATCAAATCCCAGTACTCCTTGAAATTACCCATGGAATTACCCATGGCATGAGCATACTCACACTGGATGAGAGGCCTGTCGGGATTCTGGGTGCAATATTTCTCACACCATTCCGGAGAAGCGTACATCGGGCACATTATGTCAGTGTTCCATTCCCTCTGCGCCCTTTCATACTGAACAGGCCTTGTCGGGTCATTGGACTTTATCCATTCATAACAAGCATAGAAGTTGTCTCCGTTGCCCGCCTCATTTCCTAGGCTCCATATGATTACGCTGGGATGGTTGAAATCACGGCGTACCATCCTCTGGTCCCTGGCAAGATGCGCAGCCTTGAAGTCCGAACGGGCAGCCAGGGTCTCCTTGCCATAACCCATTCCATGGGACTCTATGTTGCCTTCATCCACAACGTAGATACCATATTTGTCGCAGAGGGCATACCACATGGGGTCATTGGGATAATGGCTGGTACGTACCGCATTGATGTTGAGTTCCTTCATTACACGGATGTCCTTGACCATATCCTCTACGGAAAGGACATATCCCTTGTCCGGATTCAGTTCATGCCTGTCTGCTCCCTTTATCAGTATAGGGCATCCGTTGACAAGAAGCTGGGCATTCTTGATCTCAACTGTCCTGAATCCAAAATCGATGCAAGTGGATTCAACAATGCCCTTCTTCCCGGAAGCAGTGACCTTGAGAGTGTAAAGATTCGGAACCTCTGCACTCCAGAGGGCCGGAGAAACCACGGTGCCCGAGCAAGAAACAATCTTCTTGGATGGAGCAGTCTCTCCAGAAGCAACCGTACGTCCGTTATTGTCAAGTATTTCGTAAGCAAGTTTGGATATTCCAGAAGTCACTTCCGCCTTTATGTCGAAGCGGCCGTCCATTCCTGCAGTGATGTTGAGATCTTCAATCCTCTCCTTCTCCCTGGTGTAGACGAACACATCCCTGCCTATTCCGGTGAAACGCCAGAAGTCCTGGTCCTCCAGGTAAGTACCGTCGCACCAGCGGAAAATCTCCAATGCGATTAGGTTTTCTCCAGGTTTCACAAACTTGGTAATGTCGAACCGGGCTTCAAGCTTGCTGTCCTCGCTGTAACCGACCATCTTTCCATTTACCCAGACACGGACATTGGAAGTGGCGGAACCGATGAACAGGCAAACCTGCTTGCCAACCCAGGAGGCATCCATGTTGAAAGTCCTGCGATACTGGCCGACATAGTTGTGCTCAGTGGGAGGATAGGGAGGATTATTCTTGTAGTGCCCTCTCCATGCATAACCGATGTTCAGATAGAGAGGATCGCCATAACCGTTGAGTTCCCACATCCCGGGAACAGGCATTATTCCCCATGAAGAATCATCATATCCCGGAGCTTCAAAACCACGGGTACGGCCTTCTATGGTCTCGTTCCAGTTGAACTTCCACACTCCATTGAGGGAGAGTGTCTTCTGCTGGTCGGTCACGAAGGTTGCCCGCATCGGCAACCTGTTCTCCTCGAACACATTCGGATCCTGCCAGGGTTCCATTGTTGTCTTTTTCTGTGAAAACGCGGTCAAGGAAACAACCGCAGCGGCTAGAATGAGGATTATCCTTCTCATAGTGTTATTTGTTAGCATCAAACAAATATAATCAAAAATCGTTTTTATTCTTTATCTTCGCTAAAGTAATAATAACAAAATGAGACCGTGTTTGATGATTCTGACCGCCACTGCCCTTCTGTCTTTGGCGGCATGCTCCCTGGAGAGATCAGGGAAAGGAGCTTTGGACATTCCTCAACTCTCCGAAGTCAGTCTTGACGGAGGTTTCTGGGGCCCGAGGATGGAGCAATGGTCAAGCGTAACTGCCAATGACGTTCTCGACAAGTTTATGCATGACGGGATACTCGACAACTTCGATGCTGTCGCCGCCGGGAAAAGGGACATCGGGGAGCATGTCGGCCCGCCTTGGTATGACGGACTCATCTACGAGACCATCCGGGGGATATCCGACTTGCTCATTCTCCACCCGGATCCAATTCTGGAATCTCGCCTGGACACCATCATCACCCACATTGTCGCAGCCCAGGCCAGCGAGCCTACCGGCTACATCAACACCTACACGCAGCTGAACTGTAACAATCAGCGCTGGGGCAAGAACGGAGGGAAACTCCGTTGGCAACACGACGTCTACAATTCAGGCTGCCTTGTGGAAGCCGGCATCCACTATTATAAAGCAACTGGAAAAACAGTGCTTCTTGAGGCCGCCACGAAACTGGCAAACTACATGTCTGAAATCATGGGGCCAGCCCCGAAATGGAATGTGGTTCCGGGACACGCACAGCCAGAAGAAGCCTTGATGAAACTATACTGGCTTTACTCTGACGAACCAGGCCTGTCTTCGAAGCTTTCCGTTCCGGTGAAACCAAGACATTACAAGGAACTCTCCGAATTCTGGATTGAGCAGAGGGGACATTATGGAGGAGAAGAGCCTCAAGGAAGACCTTCTGAAATGGCTTATGGCCAGGACTCAATCCCGGTTTTTGACCAGCAGACTATCGAGGGCCATGCAGTAAGGGCAACCCTGTTCATGACAGGAGTCACGGCTGCTGCCATTGAGAATCATGACCCACGCTATATCGATGCAGCAAAAAGGCTTTGGGACAATATGGTCGGCCAAAGATGGTTCATAACCGGTGGAGTCGGAGCCGTCCACTTCGACGAGAAGTTCGGACCTGACAAATTCCTCCCAACCGACGCCTACCTCGAGACTTGTGCGGCTGTGGGTGCCGGCTTCTACAGCCAAAGGATGAATGAACTCACGGGGGATGCCTTCTATATGGATGAATATGAGAGAGCGCTTTACAATAACGTATTGACCGGGATATCTCTTTCCGGAGACCATTACACCTATCAGAACCCCCTCAATGCCGAGCATCATTCCCGTTGGGAATGGCACGGCTGTCCCTGCTGTCCTCCTATGTTCCTGAAATACATGGGGGCTATGCCTGAATATATCTACGCCAGCAATGGCAATTCATTGTACATCAACCTCTTTGTCCAAAGCCATGCTTCTGTTCGTGTAAGAGGGAACGATGTAAATGCGAGCATTGACACTGACTATCCTTGGAATGGAAAAATCAGAATAACTGTTTCTCCGGCCAAACCTCAGTCATTCGACTTAAGGATCCGCATACCAGGTTGGGCGGTTGGAAAGGAGAATCCATTCGGCCTCTACGAAAGCCAGACTTCAGGAGTTCCTGTACTTTACGTCTGCGGAGACAAGACACCGCTTGAGATTGAAGACGGTTATGCTGTGATCCGGAAAAAATGGAATGACGGAGACAAGGTCGAACTTGAACTGCCAATGAATCCCAGAAGAATCTCAGCCCACCCTGACGTGATGCAACTAAAAGGAAAGACAGCCCTCGCATGCGGGCCCATTGTCTATTGCCTTGAAAGCATTGACAATGAAGATTTCAACGGAATCATTGATCAAGACATCAAACTCGAACTCAAGTGGCGTGGGGACATCCTCGGCGGAATCGGAACGATTACCGGTTACAAGGATGGTAAAGTGGCATTCACTGCAATCCCCTACTATGCAATCGGCAACCGCGAACCCGGTGCCGGCTACACGACCTG
>CAMHFA010000085.1 GCA_946184255.1 uncultured Bacteroidales bacterium | reverse complement strand
GTACCGGCTACTACTTCAAGGATCCCGACAGCACCCCGGACAAAGCAGTATTCAACAAGACGACTGCACTCAAGGACTCCTACAAGCCAGAATAGGCCTCAAGATGAACCTGCCGCTCTTCATAGCCCGGAGGTACCTGTTCGCGAAGAAGTCACATAATGTGATCAACATAATCTCCGCGATCAGCGCCATCGGCATGGCGATCGGTACTGCTGCACTGGTAATAATTCTCTCCGTGTACAATGGCTTCGACGAGCTCGTGAAATCAACCCTGAGCAATGTCGAACCTGACATCCTTGTCGTTCCCTCCAAGGGCAAGGTATTCATTCCAAAGGGAGAAGCGTTCGAAACCATTGCCAGCCTTCCTTCTGTCAAGGAATGTTATCCCGTACTCGAAGAGAATGTCTTCGTCGATTATGAGGATCATCAGGGGATAGCCAAAGCCAAGGGAGTGGATGAGTCTTATGAGAACGACTCTCCCCTGGCAGAACACATCACCACCGGAGTATTCTCCCTTTACAAGGGACAGCTTCCCCAAATGGTCGTCGGAGCCGGTCTCGCCTACAAGATGGGGATGAATCCGGCTTTCCTTTCTTCAGCTACGATCTATTTCCCGGCCAGGGACAGGACCTTTTCCCTCTCGAATCCGGCCGCTTCCATAGAATCCATACGGATGAGGCCATCCGGAATCTTTACTGTCAACCAGCAGATTGATGAAGAACTGATCATCCTTCCGTTGGACCAGATGAGACAGCTCCTGGGCTATGAGGAAGAGGTTTCAGGAATAGAGATACGCCTTGAGGAAGGGACTTCGCAGAAGGAAACAGGCAAGATTATCAAACAGATGAAAAGCGTCCTGGGGCCTGGGTTCAAGGTTTTGGACCGTTTCCGCCAGAACACTTCCCTCTACAAGATGATGCGCTATGAGAAGGCCGCGATCTTCCTCATCCTGATATTCATCATAATCATCATCGCCTTCAATATCTTTGGCAGCCTGACTATGCTGATCATCGAGAAGGAAGATGATATAGAGACTTTCAGGAGTCTCGGAGCCACCGACAGGATGCTCCGCAAGACCTTCACCCTGGAAGGTTGGCTCATCTCCCTGCTTGGACTGGCCGCAGGATTGGTTGTCGGAATAGCATTCGCCCTGCTCCAGCAGAAGTTCGGTTTCATAAAAATGCCCGGTAACTTCCTGGTCAACGCCTACCCCGTCATCCTCCAGTGGAGTGACATACTGCTCACGGTAGTCGGTGTAGCCCTTGTCGGTTACCTGATCGCAAGGCTGCCTGTAAGGCGTAATATATCTGCAACTACAGTCGGGAAAGGGTGATCTCGTCCTTGACTCCGTTATTCGCAACTACCTTGAAAGTGTCGGAATCCTTCTTCAAGCGCAGTCCTGTAAATGTCCAGATTACTCCGGTGTCTTCCTCTGACTTGTATTTCTTTGTAACTATCCTACCGTTCTGGTATAGTGTTAGATTCTTGGCGTTGCTGTAAACCTTTATCGAGAAATCACGTCCTGCAGGAAGGCGCGTCAATCTTCGCGATGTGATGTAGACCGTGGTTTCCTTCTTGTTCCACAGAGACTTGTAGAGATAGAAGGCGTCTTTCCTGGTCTGCCTGTCACGGGTAACCAAGCCCTTGTCATTCATGTACTTACGGGAATCATTTGAGACGAATCTTTCGCCATCCGAAGAATCCATGTAGCCTTCTAGCCTGTTTGCTACCGGGAAATCGAACATCACCCAGACTGAAGTGAATACCAGCCAGGGCATCCTGAGGATCTGTCTGACATACGCCTCATGGAAGAGGTTCCCGTACTCCTCGTAATGCTTTGAATCATCCCCCATCTCCCTGACAGCTTTGGCAGGATCCCAGACATGGCAGAAAGGATTGACTCCAACACCGTACTCTCCGATGTTGACGGGGCCTCCGTCACGCATCTGACGAACCTTAGAAATAGCTTCCTGGAAAGCATCGAAACGGTTGGGAGTGTAATACCAACCGTAGTACGTGTTCTGGGAACAGAAATCTCCGGCAAGACCCGGATAACCGTCCCTCTCAAGCCTGGAATCATCGGTGAACCCGACATAGCGGTATGGATCCAGTTTCTTGGTGTAATCGTATAGCTTTCCCGTCTCCAAAAGGACTGTAGGAGCATCGAATGCACCCTGAAGGTCAGCATTGTTGCCCCAGGTATCAAGTTCGTTCCACATGCCCCAGAATACGATGCTGGGATGGTTGTACAGATTCGTAACCATCTCCTTCATCTGATGCCTTATGTTGTTGAAATAAGCCTGCTTGGCCCTGTCTCCACATACATTTACCCATGGGACTTCGGTCTGGACAATTATTCCCAGGGAATCACAGAGACGGAATGCCATGTCATTGTGGGGATAGTGGGCCAGACGGAGGAAATTGGCTCCCAACTCCTGGACAATCCTGTAATCCCTGCGATAGTCGGATTCAGTAAGGGCGGAAGCCCTGCCATCCATATCCTGGTGCATGGCCACTCCCCTGAGGGGGTAAGGCTCCCCATTAAGGATGAACCCCTTCTCAGGATCCATTTCAAACGACCTGTAACCGAGCTTGGTTTCGGCTATGTCGAGCATTCTCTTCCCCTTGAACAATTCCACCCTGACGGTATAGAGGTAAGGATCCTTCAACCCGTTCCAGAAACGGATACCGGTGGCGAGGAAATCATGCAAGAAATCATATTCAGAAAGTGCGGGGACATATACCTCCCTGTCGGCCTGGTATCCGAGGGTACCGTCTGCCTCTACCAGCTGTACCCTCACCTTGATGTCAGCGCCTTTCTGGCCTGAATTGACCAACTTGGTATAGACCTTGGTTTCAACTTTCCTCCTGGTCACAACCGGGGTTTCACAACGGAGCCTGTACATTCCATATTCTTCCGGAGACATGTACACATCATCCATCTCCAACAGCCATACGGGACTGTGAAGGCCCCCATTCTTGTTGAAATCAGAGGTGACCGGGATCATGTTGATGTCTTCCCTGTTGTCACAGACTACTTCCACCGTGTTGGCACCCTTTTTAAGGGCATCAGTGATATTGACAGTGAAAGGAGTGTAACCACCCTTATGTGCAGCCACTTGTATTCCGTTTACCTTCACGGTTGCAGCCTGGGCAGCTCCTTCGAAGAGCAGGTAGTGGACGTGCTTGGTATCATTTGAGCGGAAAGAACAGCGGTATGTAGCTTCTCCCCTGTAATACTTTGGTGAGTGGCCGTCAACGGCATTATAGGAATGCGGTACAGTGACACTTTCCCACGAAACACCATCCTTGCTGAATTCCCAGACCCTGAGCTGTTCCTGACGGTTGCCACGGATCTGGGCACCAAGTGTCAGCGAAGGGAAAACAATAACAGCGAAAAGGATCAGACCTTTGAAAAAACGCATAACAGTCTTTTATCTGTAAACTTTCATATTACCCATCTCGAGGCCCCAGCACCCATCCTGGACGATAGGAACGAGTTCACCGTCGAGGTTCTTCTCGTAAGCGGGCTTGTCGATGAACGTGTGGGAATGACCTCCCACGACCATGTCTATCCCGCGGGTATTCCGTACCAGCATGAAGTCGGTGTAGGCCTCTCCTTCATACCCGATGTGGGTCAGGGCGATCACCAGGTCGCACTTCATCTCGTCCTTCAGGAAAGCAGCCCATTTATTGACCACTTCGGCATTGTCGAAAGCCGGAATCTTGCTGGATGTCTCCTTGGAGACCAGAGTGGTCATGTCTGGCATGAGGCCTATGATTCCTATCTTCATACCTGCTTTCTTGACAATTGCATAAGGCTTGACATAGGGTCCCGGTGCAACATTGGAAAAATCATAGTTGGCGCACACCACGGGGCATTTCAACTTGGCCAGCCTCCTGGCAAGTTCATCGACTCCATTGTCGAATTCGTGATTCCCGAGAGTGATACAATCATACTGGAGAGCATTGATCAGGTCGATCTCCACATCTCCACCCATGACCGTAAAATAGGAAGTTCCCTGGCTGAAATCACCTGCATGGAGGAGCAGCACATTCTTCTTTCCATCAGCCTTTACCACACTGTCCCTGCAGGCGGCCCTCTCGATAACACCACCCTTTCCTACCTGATCACCGGAACGTTCCGGTTCAAGATGGCTGTGGGTGTCATTGAAATGCAGGATGGTCAGCCGTTTCTGCGCAAAGGCGCCGGGAGAAAACACGGCAGCAACCAGACAGGCTGCCAAAATGGATACTAATGTGCGTTTCATTGCTTATCCCCCTCCTTGAGGATGGTGATCCAATGCTGGTTGGTGTACTCTACGGGCTTTCCGGCAGCAGTCAGGCTCTGGACATAAGGTATCATAGTGTCATACAACCATCCATTAGCGTAGATGACCTCAAGAGCGTTATTAGCCACCTTGTAACCGTCTCCTCCGTCAAGGAGGAAATTCAGGGTGGCCACTCCATAGACTTTTTCATCGTCCAATGGCTCTCCGTTTACAGTAGCCGAGATGATCTTGCCGTTTTGGGCGACTACCTTGATTCCTCCGATGATCTGGAATGTCGTAGCTGCCATCTGGTCCAGAAGGACCCTGACATCACGTCCCTTCAAGGCGACATAGCACATGTTGTTCTTAAAAGGGAACATGGACATGATATCATCGTAGAAGATCTCTCCTTGAGGCATGTCTATCCTGACGCCTCCACGGTTGGCGAATCCGATGTCGACTTTCCTGCCGGTACTGTCGGCAGTGGCCCGCATCAACTCCTCGATGTACCAGTCGTACAAGGCACACTCAGGATACCTCCGTACCATGTTTTCTGTGGAGTAACCTATCACCTGTTTGACCTGAGCCATGGCAGGCTGGGCTTCAAGCATAATCCTGGCGACATCCCGGACAGTCCCCTTGCGGAACACTTTACCATTGGGAGCATAATAGGTCCGCCCCTTGACGGTGCCCATCGATTCCTCAACATTGGAGGCATTGGATGCAACCACCCCGGTACGGTGCCCGTCTATTGACTCCTTGGTCCAGTCTATGCGAACCGTCTGTGCGGGAAGGGCAAGGCATAAGGCCAGACAAAAGGCGGTTAATAACGATTTTTTCATTATTTGACCGATATTACTGTTTGAGCCATTTCCAGAGATCCTTGAATGTGGATTTCTTTCCGAACATAAGGATTCCTACCTTATAAATTTTTGCCGACACCCATGCACAGGCAAGGAAAGTGAAGAACAGCAAAACGATTGAGAGTATCAACTGCCACATCGGTACCCCGTATGGAATCCTGGCCAGCATCACAATAGGAGAGGTAAAAGGAATCATCGATGCCCATACCACAACATTGCTGTCCGGATTCTGGAAAGCCATCAGGATGATCATGTAGGCAATCATCAGAGGAATCGTTATCGGCAACTGCAACTGTTGAGTGTCTTCCACACTCTCAACCGCAGATCCAACGGCCGCGTAGAGAGAAGCGTAGAGAAGATACCCCAATATAAAATAGATCAGGAACGATATGATCAGCTTCACCCAGGGGATGTTTGCAAGAGTTGCCATGACTGTCTGGAGTTCACTGGGGGC
>CAMHFA010000084.1 GCA_946184255.1 uncultured Bacteroidales bacterium | reverse complement strand
ATCGCGGGAGCTACTATATTCAATCTCACCTCTGCCGTTCAGGAATCAGAGGCAGCAATCGGAAACAATCCCTGGCCGGACCAGACCTACCGCAGCCCGAAATACTGGGAGGCCATTGAATATGCTGCCGAGGTTGCAGAGGAACTCGGTCTGAAGATCGGCCTTCACAACAGCCCCGGCTACAGCACTACCGGAGGGCCGTGGATTGATGAAGACAAGGGAATGCAGAAGGTCGTCTTCAGGAGTACGGACGTTCGTGGAGGGAGAAAAGTCAAAGTAAACCTGCCGGTCCCGGAACTTCCTTCCTTCTCGTTTTACACTGGTTTCGTGGCCAAAGCTTCGAAATTCCATGACATCGCAGTGATGGCAGTTCCGGTAAAGAAGGACCTGTCCACAGACGATGTCCTGGATCTGACCGGGATAATGGATGGATCCGGAAAACTGGAGTGGGACGTTCCTGCAGGAAACTGGAAAATCTACAGGATCGGACATGCCTGCACTATGGCCTTCCCTCATCCGGTTCCCGAAGAACTGATAGGGAAATGCTTCGAGGCAGACAAGATGAATGCTGAAATTACCTCATTCCACTGGGACAATGTCCTGGGCCCACTAAAGGAACATGTCGGGAACTATTTCGGTAAATCCTTCACCCATGTTCTTGTGGATAGCTATGAGGCAGGTGACCAGGACTGGACGGAAGGTTTCAGGGAGGAATTCTCTTCCGCACATGGTTACGATCCTTTACCTAGGATCGCAATCAAAGATGCGGATCCGGAGAATCCGCTTAACGGTCCTTTTGATGAGGATATGAAATCCACCATCAGCAAGATGTTTATAGACAATGGCTTCCGCACTGGGCTCGATAAGATTCACGAAGTGGGGCTGGATATGTACTGGGAGCCGTATTCGGGACAGTTCGATCCATCTGAGGCCGCTTCGGTTCCTGATCTCCCGATGAGCGAATACTGGACCCACAGTGATGGCCGGATTTCCGCCACCGTGGTTGATATGGCTAAGAAGGAGGGTAAGACAATAGTCGGAGCTGAGGCATTTACCGGTTGGCCCACCAACAGCCATTACACCGAGGACCCAGAATTCCTAAAGGAATCCGCTGATGGGGCCTTCGTATCGGGAGCCAACCTATTGTTCCTTCATCACTGGGTACACCAGCCTTTCGATGACAGGTACCAGCCCGGTATGGGGATGGGTTGGTGGGGTACCCATTTCGGCCGCAACCAGACCTGGTTCGAACCCGGAAAGGCTTTCTTTACATATCTCTCCCGCTGCCAGATGATGCTTAGGCAGGGAGCCCTGGAAGACAGGACCGACAACTGGATCCATCGCAAGACTGATGAAGCAGAAATCTACTTCGCAGTCAATCAAGGTGATGGACTGGTTTCGTTGGCTCTGACAGCCTGGGATCCTGCATGCAAACCGGAACTATGGGATCCTTATTCAGGAAAGATTTCATTGGCTCCTGAACAGGAGAAGACTGATTCAGTACGTGTTTCCCTTGATCCCGGCAAGTCGGTTTTCGTAGTCCTTAATCACGGGAAGTCGGATTACAGGAAGGCTCCTGTGCTCGAAACCACCTTGCAGGAGTCAAGGCCAGCCGGCGACTCCTGGGATGTGGAATTTGACCCGAAGATGGAGGGAAAGTTCTCTATGAAGGCGTTCACCCTCAAGGATTTCAGCCAATGCGACGAAGAGAGGTTGAAGTATTTCTCCGGGACTGCAACATATTCAAGGACGGTCAGTTTTGGAAAGGATGACCTGGTCGCCGGAAAGCGGGTGTCGGTTGATTTGGGAGTACTAAACGATATCGCAGAACTGTCGGTTAACGGGAAGAAAGTTGCCGTCCTTTGGTATCCTCCTTACAGGACTGATATCACGGATTTTGTCAGGGACGGAGACAACCTCATTGAAGTTGCCGTTACCAACAACTGGGCTAACAGGCTCATCGGGGACGAACAGTACGAGCCGGACTTCGAATGGGGTGAAGACCGTGGAGCGGAGATGGGAAGGGCGATGAAGGCATTCCCGGACTGGTTCATGAAGGATGAACCACGGCCTTCCAGGGACCGCAAGACCTTCGTCATCTGGTCCTATTTCAGGAAAGATTCTCCTCTGCAACCGGCCGGCTTGGTCGGCCCGGTCATGTTGAATATATTGAAAGTCAATGAATAGAATCAAGTTTTCATTACTGGTGGCAGTTCTGTCTCTCGTAACCTCCGGAGTACTTCATGCTCAGGAAAATGAGAATGACAGATTCGGCGGGTGGGAATTCTTCGAAGTTAACCATGAGTTTGGAGACGGACCGTTTTTCGCGAAGTTCTATTTCGAGTTTGACAACTACGGGTTCAATCGCATGGAATGCTGGTACACCAGGACTTCATTTGGATTGAAACTGTTCCCCTGGCTCAAGGCAAATCTTGCGTATGACTATTTGAGATACCCTTCCTTCACTACCCACAAGGCAGTTCTTGACGTCATCGGGACACTCAAGCAAGGAGGGCTTACAGTATCCATCAGGGAAAGATATATGCATGACTGGACACCATCCCTTGGAACCCAGGGAGATGTTTTGCGTTCCCGGCTGAAAGTTCAGTACTCCATTCCTGAGACCCGTTTCAGTCCATATCTCGCCGTAGAGGTGTTCACTTGGGGAGACGTTTGGAAGAAAACGAGGCATTATGTCGCGTGCGATTACGATCTTTCCAAGTCGGTGCAGTTGGAAGCGTATTACCTTTACTATGCTTTCAACGGTCTCCCGGCTGAACATATTATCGGTACTGGTGTAAACTTTTATTTTTAAGACAAGTAATCGGGAAAATGATTAAATTTGTAGATAACCACTAAAAAAATCATATTCAAAAATACTGACATCATGAAGAAGCTTTCTTTAGTTCTTTGCGCCTTCGGACTTTTGTTGCTGGGCGCCTGCAACGGAAATGAAGTAGCTGAATCCATTCCGCTTCCCGAGCATCCGCGCCCGGATTTCGAGCGTACGCAATGGATAAATCTGAACGGCTACTGGTCTTTCACTTTCGATGAAGCTTTGGCTGGTAAGGCCCTGGCGGGAGAGGATTGTTCCGTCCTTGACAGGAAGATCCTTGTCCCTTTCCCTTGGGGATCGAAACTCTCAGAGGTTGAGGATCTTGGCGATGTCGCCTGGTACGGACGCAAGATCACGGTTCCTCAGTCATGGAAAGGAAAGAGGGTTTTCCTGGTGGTCGGTGCTTCCGATTGGGACACCCAGGTCTGGCTTGATGGCAATGAAGTCGGCCGTCATCAGGGAGGATACACTCCTTTCGAATGCGAGTTGAAGGATGTCAAATTTGGCCAGGCACAGCAGCTTGTGATCAAGGCTGATGACACACCCAGCGACGCACACCTCTATGGCAAGCAGGGTTACGGAAATGCCCGGGGAATTTGGCAGACAGTTTACCTGGAGGCCCGTGGAGAGAACTATATCAGTTCCCTGCATTTTACTCCCGATATTGACAACTCTAATGTCAAGGTCGATGTCGCCCTTGCAGCACCCGCGGCCGAGGGTGAGTCTTTCACACTGGCTTTCAAGACCGGCGGACAGGACACTTTCTCCGGAGAAATAGCAGGAAAGGACAAAGCCTCCTTCACAATTCCGATCAAGGACCAGCATCTTTGGGACTTGGACGATCCCTTCCTCTATGAGGTTACCGCTTCCCTTGGAAACCAGGATGAAGTCAATTCCTATTTTGGACAGCGTAAGGTAGGAGTCATGCCATTCCCTGGAGCGGACTTCAATTATGTCGCCCTCAACAACAAGCCTCTGTATCTTCAGCTCTGCCTTGACCAGAGCTACCATCCGGAAGGTTTCTATACCTTCCCCAGTGACGAGTTCATGAAGAATGAAATCCAGATTTCCAAGAATCTCGGACTGAATGGTAACCGTATCCACATCAAGGTTGAGGTTCCGCGCAAACTCTATTGGGCTGACAAGCTCGGTCTCCTGATCATGGCTGACACTCCTAACTTCTGGGGAGAGCCAGTTCCTGAAGCCCGTGAGGACTGGGAGAACTGCCTCCGTGCCCAGGTTGAGCGTGACTACAACCACCCCTCCATCTTTGCATGGGTTAATTTCAACGAGACCTGGGGCCTTTTCACGGGTGGTACCTATCTTCCTGAGACCCAGGAATGGGTGCGTTCCATGTATCACCTGACAAAGAGTCTCGACCCTTCCCGTCTCGTAGAGGACCAGAGTGCCTGCAACCACGATCATGTTGAGTCCGACATCAATTCCTGGCATGCCTACTGCCGTGGCTTCGTCTGGGAAGACGAGATAAAGAAATATGTTGACGGAACCTTCCCCGGAAGCACCTATAACTACATCGGTGGCAACAAGCAGAATGGTGCACCTATGATCAACAGCGAGTGCGGAAATGTCTGGGGTTACGAAGGCAGCGCAGGTGACTGTGACTACACTTGGGACTACCACATCATGATGGATGCTTTCCGTCGCAATCCCAAGTGTGCCGGCTGGCTCTATACCGAGCATCACGACGTGATCAACGAATGGAACGGCTATGTCAAGTACGACCGTTCTCCGAAGATCGACGGTCTGGATGAGCTTGTCCCCGGTATGACCATCGCCGATTTCCAGAGTCATTATTACATTTCTCCAGTCAAGTATCTCTACACGGAGAACAAGGCGGGAGGATGGGTTGACCTTCCTTTCTACGCTTCTTTCATGACTGACAAGGATCCCGGTGCTCTCTCCCTTGACACCGAACTGGTTGGTTGGGACAATCTCGGAGAGTTCCATTCCTTCGAAACCAACTCGATACCCGTCAAGTTCGAGCCCTTCCTCAGCGCTCCTATAGGTCACCAGAGGGTCAACATCCCTGCTACCAACGGATTGTACCTGCTTAGGATGGTACTTAAGAATGACAAGGGTGAAGTCCTCCATCACAACTTCACAACTTTCCGTGTAAAGAACGGAAAGGATGCAGTTCCTGAGAAGGCAAGGCTGCTGACCTTTGCTCCATCTTCATTCTCCGCCCAGGAGTGGTCCTTAAAGCAGACATCAATCTATGACGGCCTGAAGGTGGATGGCTTCGGTCACGGTTATTTCGAGTACACGGTAACCATTCCCAAAGACATCAATCTGGAGCAGATTTCTTCAGCCGAGCTGGTCTTCGAGGCTTCTGCAAAGCAGCTTTTCGGAAAAGACAAGGAAGGTGATGAAATCCAAGGCGACTACATGCTCGGCAAGGGTACCTTCGATCCTTGCAAGTCTTTGAACTCTTACGCCATGACCGACAAGGTTCTCTGGCCTTCCAAGATGGAAGTCTCCATCAACGGAGCCGTAATCGGCAGGCATGACCTCGCTGACGATCCTGCAGACCACAGGGGTATCCTTTCATGGGGCTCACAGCCGAATTCCAAGCGGATGTGCGAAGCCGGATCTTACGGTGAACTGGTCAGGATGAATATCCCTCTCAACCAAATTCCTGCTGAGGACATCCTCAGGTCCAGGACCGTTGTCATCAGGTTCTCAGTCCCTGCTTCCGACCTTGATGGAGGTCTGGCGATCTACGGCAAGGACTTCGGCCGTTATCCTCTTGA
>CAMHFA010000083.1 GCA_946184255.1 uncultured Bacteroidales bacterium | reverse complement strand
TCCTCGCCTTGACTGGGAAGGATGAGGCTAACGTCCTTGCCTGCGTGGTGGCCAAGAAGTTCGGCGTGGAAAAGACCATAGCCGAAGTGGAGAACATAGAATACATCCACCTTGCGGAAGAAATGGGTGTTGACTCTGTGATCAACAAGAAGCTAATTACTGCCGGAAGGCTGTTCAAATTCACTTTGAGCGGAAAGGCCAGGCTGGTGAAATACATGAGCGGAACGAATGCCGAGATCCTTGAATATACTGTCGCTCCCGGGAGTGCCATCACGAAGGGTGCATTGAAGGACCTCTCTTTCCCCAAGGATTCCGTCATCGGTGGATTTATCCGCGGGAACGAGTCGGCCATTGCAGTCGGAACGACAAGGATAGAGGCTTACGACCGCGTCGTTGTCTTCGCACTTCCCAATGCAGTCAAGGAAGTGGACGCATTTTTCAAATAGAAAGTTCAAGCCATCGTGTCTCGGCAGCATCGAGAATATCCGAGACTTCTGAAAAGCGGGCGGAAACCCGCTGTAGTTCTTCATGGTCAGTCAAGCCGCCGTTTAGTTTTGACTCCAGGTCGGCTTTTTCAGCCGTCAGTGATTGGATATCCTTTTCCAACTGTTCTAGTTCCCTCTGCTCCTTGTAGGTCAGTTTGCGGGGCTTGGAAGAATCGCTCTCCGGTGCATCGCCTCTGGTGCCGTCCCCGGCAGAACCAACGCTTCCGGCTACGGTTGGTGAGCTTGTCGAACCAACTTTCGACTGACTCTTCGACTGTCCCTTCGACAAGCTCAGGGAACGGTACTGGCTGTAGCTGCCAACGAAGTCCTTGATGGTGCCATCCTCCTGGAAGATGAACAGATGATCCACAAGTCGGTCAAGAAAGTGGCGGTCATGTGAGACGATGATCAATGTTCCCTTGAATTCTTTAAGATATTCCTCAAGCACGTTGAGGGTCACGATGTCAAGGTCATTTGTCGGCTCGTCCATCACCAGCAGGTTGGGCTGCCGCATGAGTATCGTAAGGAGGTAAAGCCTCCGCTTCTCTCCTCCTGACAGCTTGCGGATCTTATTGGACAGCATGTCGTGAGGGAACATGAAACGGCCGAGAAGATGAGTGTCATTGACGGTTTCAAGGACAGTCTGATCCTCGTCGAAACTTATTCCTTCCTGTCGGTAATAGCCAGTCTTCAGTGACTCTCCCCTCTCGATAGATCCTTGGATCTCAAGAGTCTCCAAACCACTTGTCTGCCCGGTCAGGATGTTGATAAGGGTAGTTTTCCCGCAGCCATTGCCACCGACTATCCCGACTCTCTCGTAACGCTGGAAATTATAGGTGAAGCCCTTCAACAGGGTCTTCCCGCCATAGCTGAAGCCCAGGTCCCTGCAATTGATGATCTTCGTGCCCAGACGGGTCGCCTGCCCTATCTCATCCAGGTTGATCTGGTTGGTCCTGTACTCCTGGCCAGCCCTGTCCTTGAGTTCATAGAATGCATTCTTCCTGGCCTTGGCTTTCCCTGTACGGGCGCAAGGACTCGCATGCATCCATTCGAGTTCA
Organism: uncultured Bacteroidales bacterium; assembly: GCA_946184255.1. Classification (GTDB taxonomy): domain Bacteria; phylum Bacteroidota; class Bacteroidia; order Bacteroidales; family UBA932; genus Cryptobacteroides. Next base: position 4,076 of record CAMHFA010000083.1, on the reverse strand, counting down.
CGCCTGAGAAGGTTCCTCACCTTGTCGGTCTCAGCGTTATAATTGTCTATCCTCTCCTGCCTCTTTTCCAGATAGTTCTGGTAGTCCCCCCGATAGATGTACACCTGGCCATGGTCCAGTTCCATCACCATATTCGCCACGCTGTCAAGGAAATAGCGGTCGTGGGTAACCATCAGCAGGGTACAGCGTGCATGGGATAGATAGTTCTCCAGGAATTCTATTGCTTCTATGTCCAGATGGTTGGTCGGCTCATCCATTATATAGAAGTCGGCTTCACTGGAGAGCATCACTATGATGGCCACCCTCTTAATCTCGCCTCCGGAGAGATCACCCATCTTCCTCATAGGATCCCCCATCTTGAAAGAGGACAGCAACTGGCGGATTCGCAATTCGTAAGCAGCCACATGCTCCGGATCGAGATGAGACGTCCATTTCGCGCTGTCAGATACTATCTGGTCCCAGACCGTGGAATCGGGGTCATAGTCATACTCCTGCTCAAGGAAAGCTATGCGTATGTCTTTCAGGAATATGATCCTCCCTCCAGAATCTGAGCTGTCCTTGCCGGCCAGGATCCTCAAAAGACTTGTCTTTCCGGTGCCGTTGGGGGCGATGAGGGATATCTTGTCACCCTCATTTACATTGAAGCCTATGCGCTCGAAGAGCACCTTCGGGCCATAGGATTTGGAAATGTTCTCTATTTGGAGATAGCTAGGCATGCTTTGCTACAGGCCTTCGATATCAGAATCATCGTAATTGCGGAACCATTCCCCAAGTTTTTCCCTCGCCTGTATCTTGACTTCAGGGGTTATGTTCTTGGCCACCGAGTACAAAGCCCACATCAAGGCAGCAAGGTCATCGGTATATCCAACCATCGGCAGGAAGTCGGGAATAAGGTCGGTTGGAAGGAGAAGATAACCCAAGGCTCCAAGGATCTTGGTCCTGTCAGCCCTGGGAGTAGCCGGATTCCTGACAACATAATAAAGCAGCAGAGCTACATAGACCACCTTGATACCGGCCTTGCGGGCCACCTTCTTCAGTTTTCCCCAGAACTGGTCGTCCGAGAAATACTTTTTGTACTTATCGTAATTATCTAATAATTCCATGACAGGTGTAAATATACAAAATTCATGCGGAATGATTATATTTGTACATGAGTTCATTCCTAGCACCACCTCCTTTCAAGGAGGAAATGACCGGTCCAGAGGTCGATTCACACTACAAAAAATTACGTCTTCAGGTTTTTCTGGGCATATTCATAGGCTACGCAGGATTCTACATAGTCCGAAAGAACTTCTCCATGGCCATTCCCGGCCTCGAGGCCCTCGGTTTCAACACCGAGGAGCTTGCTGTCGTTCTGTCGATGAACGCAATTGCCTACGGTTTTTCCAAATTCCTGATGGCCAGCATCTCCGACAGGAGCGATGCCCGGAAATTCCTCCCTTTGGGACTGGTTATGGCTGCCCTTTCCATGGCCTTCATGATCGTTCCGGTCCAATGGCTTGGGATTGAGCATAAGGGCTGGGCTATCGCTCTGATGTCATTCCTCAACTTCCTAGTCGGCTGGTTCAACGGAATGGGATGGCCTCCATGCGGAAGGGTGATGACCCGGTGGTTCTCCATCAAGGAGAGGGGGACATGGATGTCGGTCTGGAACTGCGCCCACAATGTAGGAGGAGCCTTGGTCGGTCCTATGGCCACCTACGGTGCTATCTGGTTCGGCTCATGGTTCTACGGAGCACATTCCGACCACTATTTCCTTATCGGATCCTTCGTATTTCCGGCTGCAGTAGCAATACTCATAGCGATCATAGCCTGGTGCCTGATCAGGGACACGCCTCAGTCATGCGGGCTACCCTCCATCGAGAAATGGTCCGGACACGCTTCAAGACACTATACTGAAAAAAGCGAAGAAGTCATCTCTGTCAAAGAGATCTTCAAGACCGTACTTTCCAACAAGTTGCTCTGGTACATCGCCTTCGCAAACGCCTTCGTCTATATGGTCCGTTACGGATGCCTGGACTGGGCTCCCAAGATCTTGACTGACAAAGGTATAGACCTGACAAGCACAGGATGGGCATATTTCGCCTATGAGTTCGCAGCGATCCCGGGGACCCTCTTCTGCGGCTGGCTCAGTGACAAGGTTTTCCGTGGACGCAGGGCCCTGCCGACAATAATATTCATGGCCCTTGTTGGCGTAGCGATTTTTATCTACTGGAGGAACCTCGACAACCTGACCGTCATCATCTCCTGCCTGATCGCGATTGGTTTCTTCATCTACGGTCCTGTAATGCTGATCGGCGTCCAGGCCCTTGACCTTGCTCCAAAGAACGCAGCAGGTACTGCTGCCGGTCTCACCGGTTTCCTTGGATATGTCCTGGGAACCGCCCTCCTGGCAAACATCCTTATCGGATTCACCATGAAGAGCGCAGGCCTGGACACCGTGTTCGTACTATTCCTCGCGGCATGTGTGATCTCCATAATACTCATGGCCCTCACCTACCGCGCAGAACAGTATCTGGTCAAGAAAGACTAGAAATCAAAATAATTCTTGGCATTGAAGTATGAGATGTCGCGAACCATCCTCGCGACATCTTCCATCTCGCTCACAGGGATCCTTCCCGTTTCAACGTCACGTCCGATAACGTCGCAGAGGATGCGACGGAAATATTCATGCCTCGGATAGCTGATAAAGCTCCTGGAATCAGTCAGCATGCCCACGAAACGGCTGAGGAGTCCCAGCATAGACAGGGAATCCAGCTGGCGGCGCATTCCAATCTCCTGATCGAGGAACCACCACCCGGAACCGAACTGCATCTTCCCTGGCACAGTACCGTCATTGAAGTTGTACGCAGTGGTCATGATGACATCGTTGTCCTTCGGATTGAGGCAGTACAGGATGGTCTTGGTTAGTTTGTCCTCAGACGCCAGACGGTCGAAGAACCGGTTCGCAGCCACAGCCATCTCAAGGTCAAGGATTGAATCATAGCCTGTGTCAGGACCAGCCTGCGAGAACATCTTCGAATTGTTGTTACGGATCACGCCAACATGGTACTGTTGAGCCCATCCTGCATTTGCATCCATAACTGCCTGGTCATGTAGGAAGGCGCTGCGGAATTTCCTGCTTTCAGCGAATGTAGGTGCCTTTCCGAGAAGGACTTTCTTGAATATCAATTCGATCTCTACCGGCTTGTAATCGTCTGCATAGAATGTGTCGAAGCCATGGTCTGAAAGCTTGCAGCCCATTGTGGCGAAGAAATCATGACGCTTCTGGAGGGCGTCCATCAGGTCGGCATAAGAATCTATCTCCTTGTCAGCCGCCTCTCCCAACCTCTTGAGATAATCCTTGTATGCTGAAGGATTCTCAATAGCCATTGCCTTGTCAGGCCTCCAGGCGGGCAGCACCTTGGTTCCGAAAGGATTCTCTGCTATCTTTTTGTGCCATCTGAGGTCATCCGCCGGGTCGTCAGTCGTGCAGACAGTCTCCACATTGAACCTGCGGATCAGTGCCTGTCCCCTGAATTCCTCAGTTGCCAGCTTTGCGTTGCACTCCTCGAAAATGTCACGTGCCGTCTTAGGGCTCAGTATCTTGTCTATTCCAAATACCCTCTTCAGTTCCAGATGGGACCAATGGTAGAGAGGATTCCTCATCAGGTAAGGCATGGTCTCCGCCCATTTGCTGAAAGTCTCCCAGGAAGAGGCCTCTCCCCTGGTTATGTATTTCTCATCGACTCCGTTGGCCCTCATCGCCCTCCACTTGTAATGGTCTCCGGCCTTGCCATCGATAAGCCAGAGCTGGGTTATGTCCCGGAACTGGATGTTCTCAGCTATCTGCTTGGGATCGAGATGGCAATGGTAATCTATTATCGGCATGTTCTCGGCGGAGCCGTGGTAAAGCTCGCAAGCAGTCCTTGTGGACAGCATGAAATCTTCGTTGATGAAAGGAGGCATGATAGTGTTATCTTAGAATGAACATATAAATATAGCATTTTTCTCTGACATAATGTCAGCAATTCCCTATTGGCAGATAATTTGATATCTTTGCAGTCCGAAACAAGGTTAAAAGCATAATATAGATA
>CAMHFA010000082.1 GCA_946184255.1 uncultured Bacteroidales bacterium | reverse complement strand
AGAGCAGCGCATTCGTAACGCGCAGGTCGGGAGTTCAAATCTGCCAAGTGGCTCAATCTTATTCCTGATAAAAATACTCTTCCGGAATGTCTTGGTACCTTGCGCAGTCAAGACGACGCCATTGTACCCTGAGCCTGTCCTGTCCCCCAGCCTTATCAGCCATTATCACGCTGAAATCATGGAAGCCTTTCTCGAGATTGACCCTTCCCTGGAAAAGGTCGCCTCCGCTTATGGTCCAGTCATCAACATGGATCGTTGCAACACCACGGCTTGTTCCATGGAAGAACCACACTCCTGACTCAGGGACATACAGTTTACCCGACTGTACATAACCGTGAGATGAAGGATGCCGTTTCCGAACGACAAAAGGAGAACTGACAACCTCAGTCTTCACCTTCGAACCGGAAAGGATATCCTCAGCAACGCTGAAGTCTCCGGTGTATTCAGTACGTACAAGCCCATGGTCCTTTCCTTTTGCAGTTGTCGCTTTGTGAAGGGAATAATCCACTTCAACTTCCAACGTGTCCATCTGGACAGTCCCCCCGTCAATCTCACGGATCCACGTACTGAGACCATAGTCTCCTTCGGTCAATTCGATTATCCTTGCCCCGTATGGCAGATTGTTGTAGGTAGTGTTACGGCCTGAGAATCTTCCATAGATAAGGAAAATGCCATCGTTTTTCACGACATAGTCATTCACGTGGTCATGACCGGTAAAGACTGCATGCACATCCCCGCACTCCGCAAATGCGGAGAACAGTCCGGTATTCAGGTAACCGGGGCATTCGTCTTCTTCACGGACGCCTGACACGACATGGCCGCTATTGAATGTTTCACCGTATTCCAATAGTGGAATATGGAAGAAAGAATAAGCCGGATATGGAACACCACCATGAGCGTTGGTATAGGCGAAGCTCGTCTTGCGATACCAATCGACCTGATCCCACCTGAACCAGCCATAATGTGAAGAGACTGTCTCATTCATGCTATAGTCTCCTGAATCCATGCAATACAAGAGGGCTGCGACTTCGTCCCCAGATGAGGATTTGATTTCAATGGCCATATCGTCCAGCCAACCCGATTCGGCAGTGTTAAGGCTCATAGGATGGGCCATTACATAATCTGCCAGCTGCCTTTCCGTCAGTTCCTGCTCCCTGTCGTGATTCCCAAAAGTGATCACAAAGGGTATCCCCCTCTCATCCAAAGGCTTCAGGTAGTTGACCCAGGAAGAATCAGCGCCGATTCCGGTAACCACATCGCCGGTAAAAACAACCAGGTCCGGCTTTTCGGTATCGAGGATGTAACACTCCTGATCGAGTGCCTTGGCATATTCTACCTGGTTCTCCCAGCAAATGTGGGTGTCGGTCATCTGTACGATCTTGAATTTCCCCTGGTCATTGAAGTGCAAGGAGATTTCCTTAGATGTTGAAGGGTTTTCTTTGGCGGAACATCCAGCAATAAGGATTCCTAAAGAAAAAACAAGGAAAAGATGGATTGGTTTCAGTTGCATGGTTAAAGAATGTTTCCTCAAAAATACACAATTCCTGCGAAAATGCCTATCTTGTAATCATGAACGCAGTATTAACAGCACTTCTGATACCGTTCCTTGGGACCGCCCTTGGATCCGCATTCGTGTTCTTCATGAAAAGGGACATGCCTTCGAAACTCCAGAAGGCCCTTCTGGGTTTTGCGTCCGGGGTCATGGTAGCCGCTTCGGTATGGTCGCTGATCATCCCTGCTATCGAGATGGGTTCCGGAAAGACTTCGATCATTCCAGTCACGATAGGACTTCTTGCAGGCTTCGCATTCCTGCTCCTCATCGACCAGATAACCCCTCACATCCACCCGGTAGGCGGACCAGAAGGCCCGAAAAGCAAACTCTCACGCACCACAATGCTAGCCCTAGCAGTCACGATCCATAATTTTCCTGAGGGAATGGCGGTAGGAGTTGCCATCGCCGGAGCCTTGACCTCGGATTTCAGCATGGCCGGTGCCCTTGCCCTCTCTTTGGGAATAGCCATTCAGAATGTTCCTGAAGGTGCCATCATTTCAATGCCCCTACGGGCAGCTGGGAACAGCCGCTGGAAATCCTTCCTGATCGGAAGCCTCAGCGGCATCGTGGAACCGGTCGGAGGAGCCCTCGTGCTTCTGCTCGCATCCTTCGCAACCGCAACAATGCCCTATTTGCTACCATTTGCCGCAGGCGCAATGCTTTACGTAGTGATCGAAGAACTTGTCCCGGAAGCCTCTCAGGGAGAGCATTCAAACATAAGCACGATCGGATTCGCGCTCGGATTTGCCCTGATGATGGTCCTCGACGTGGTAATGGGTTGAGAAAAAGGCACGAAAAAAGGGAAAGCTACGTACATCGCACCGCTACAACCTCCTACCCTTGCTGCCTTCCGGCCCTGGGGGGATTCAGAGGGAGCTGGTCGTGCACGACTTTCCCCGCACAAATATACTACTTTTCGTTGAAACTGTCAAAAATGAAGGGGAGGATGTCATCCACGCGTTCGAATTTCCACGCCTTCTCAGTACCGAACATAATAATGCTCAATGGTTTGCCACCAAGAGTCTGGTATTCGGCCATAACCTGCCGGCAAGCCCCGCATGGGGTACATGGAGAATGAGCGATCTCATGGTTGAATCCACCCACTATCGCCAGACAGACCATAGCTTTGCCGGGATGGTTGGCGTTCGCGGCAAACATCGCAGTCCTCTCGGCGCACAGGCCGGACGGATAGGCAGCGTTCTCCTGGTTCGAACCGCGTACAACAGTCCCGTCATCGAGAAGGAGTGCGGCACCGACATTGAAATTTGAATAGGGAGCGTAAGAACCCTTCTGGGCCTCGATAGCCTCCCTGACCAGAGCCTGGTCAACCGGAGACATTTCTTCGATGGAAGAATACTCGGTGAAATTGATGTCCAGATTGACTGTTTTCATAACGATAGTTGTCCGGTTCTCAAATTTAGCAAAAATTGTACAAATTCCAGCGAATGACTAACTTTGCCTTATCATGAAGGTGTGCGTAGGACTGTCCGGAGGAGTTGACTCCAGCGTAGCCGCCCTGCTATTGAAGCAGCAGGGCTATGATGTCATTGCCATGTTCATGCAGAACTGGCATGATGCCGACGCAACCCTTCATGGGGATTGCGAGTGGGAGGAGGACCGCTTCGTGGCTGAACTCGTGGCCAGGAAGATAGGCATCCCGTTCTATTTCGTGGACCTATCGAAGGAATACCGCCAGAGGGTGGTCGATTACATGTTCAATGAATATTCTTCCGGCCGTACTCCGAACCCCGATGTACTCTGCAATCGGGAAATCAAATTCGACGCATTCCTGAAGGCTGCCCAAGGTCTTGGTGCAGATATGGTTGCAACAGGTCATTACTGCCGCCGCGCCCCCCTTCTGGACTCTGAAGGGAATCAGGTCGTCATAGATGGACAGCCACAATGGAGGATCCTTGAAGGAGTCGATCCCAACAAGGACCAAAGTTATTTCCTTTGCCAGCTTTCACAGGAGCAACTTGGAAAGGCTCTCTTCCCAATCGGGCATCTCACCAAACCGGAAGTCAGGAAGATAGCCTCCATTGCTGACCTGCCGTCTGCAGACAAGAAGGATTCACAGGGAATATGTTTTGTCGGGAAGGTGGACCTCCCAACTTTCCTCAAGCAGAAGCTTGTGCCTAAAGATGGCGATGTAGTCGAGGTGTTTGATGCCTTCTACTCTGAAAATGAACATTATTCATTTGTCCACGACACCCTGGCTTCCCTTCTTGAGACTCCAGGAGAGCCTTTGATGATCACCGGGTTCTCTTCCGAAGACTCCGGAGGCGCTGCCTTCAACAACAAACGGATTACTCAAGACTCCATCACTTCCAACCGTTATGATGTGGAGAAGCTGAAGGCACTGGGGGACGAAGGATGGGAGAGACTGTCAGAACAGTATGACTATTCAGGGATATCTTTCCAGACAGAGACCTACCGCAGCGGAAAAAAGCACGTCAAGAAGGTCCGTTACAAGGACAACCCGTGGGGAAAGATAGTCGGCAGGCATGACGGGGCACAGTTCTACACGATCGGCCAGCGCAAGGGGCTGAACATCGGAGGCCACCAGGATTCAATATTCGTGATAGCGACCGATATTGACAGGAATATCATCTACGTAGGTGAGGGTCATTCCCATAAGGGTCTTTCGCGCTGCTGCTTAAGGATAGCCCCTGAGGATATTCATTGGATCAGGACTGACCTTGAAATGAAAGACGGGGAAGTACGCCGCTACCGTGTCCGCGTCCGTTACCGCCAGCCCTTGCAGGATGCTTGGGCAATAAAAAGGAAGAACGGTCTGTTCTTCCTCTTCGACATTCCCCAAAGGGGTATTTCATCCGGTCAGTTCGCCGCCTGGTACTCCCCTGACGACGAGATGCTCGGCTCCGGGGTTTATTAGCTAAAAACTACTTGATAAACTGATTCTTGAAAGAATCGAGCTTTGCTTCCACGGCCTCTGGATCTGGAGCCGTTGCACCGAAGTAGAACTTGATCTTAGGCTCTGTACCTGAAGGACGTACTGTCACGACATCACCCTCTGCATCAAAATATTGGAGCACGTTTGACTTAGGAAGACCGGTCTTCTCAGGCTCGTTGTAATCCACCACCTTGGTAACAGGAGTAGCGCCGAGAACAGCCGGAGGATTATTGCGCATGTCCTCCATCAAAGCAGCAATCTCCTCTGCACCTGACTTACCTTTGCGGACAAGGTAAACCATGCTCTCCTTGCGGTAACCATATTCAGAATAAATCTTCTGGAGCAGTTGGTAGAGGGTCAGGCCCTGGTCGGCTGCCCAAGTTGCGCACTCGGCTACCATTGAACAGGCTATCGGAGCATCCTTGTCACGGACAAACTCGCCGACGTTGAAACCATAACTCTCCTCGCCGCCGCAGATGAATTCGCCATGTCCCTCATTCTGGCGGACAACTTCGCCGATCCACTTGAAGCCGGTAAGTACATCATAGCACTTCACTCCAAAACTCTTGCAGATGTCAGCAATCAGCTGGGATGTAACTATTGTCTTGACACAGTACTTAGTGCCGTCAAGCTTACCGAGTTCCTTCCAACGGGTAAGGATGTAATAAGTCAGCAGGGAAGCGGTCTGGTTACCGTTCAGCTGGACCATCTTGCCATCATTGTCTCGGACAGCTATTCCGAGACGGTCCGCATCGGGATCGGAGGCCATCACTATGTCGGCTCCTACCTGGTCGGCCTTTTCAAGGGCCATCTTCATGGCAGCCGGCTCTTCGGGATTGGGAGATACCACTGTAGGGAAATCCCCGTCACTCACATCCTGTGCAGGAACGTTGAACACGTTCTTGAATCCGAGTCTTTTGAGGCACTCAGGGACGATCCTCACGCCGCATCCATGAAGCGGAGTATAGACAATCTTGATGTCGTTGTGCCTTTCGCGGGACTCTGGGCTAAGGGTAAGTGAAAGAATGTCATGCAAGTAGGCCTCATCCACCTTCTTCCCCATCAATTCAATCTCTCCACAGTGCTCCCCTTTCTCGAACTTCACCATCGAGGGATCGGTAACCTTGGAAACCTCTTCGATGATGTCCTTGTCCACCGGTGGAACGATCTGGGCTCCATCGTTCCAATAGACTTTGTAGCCGTTGTACTCCT
>CAMHFA010000081.1 GCA_946184255.1 uncultured Bacteroidales bacterium | reverse complement strand
CTTCGGTTCCAAAGGATTCAGATTCTCCCGTCCTTAGCAAGCCCTCCCGATCCACGTCGTCAATCACTATTCCGGGATTCTCGACGAAATCGATGACGTTTTTACCGTGTTTGTAGAAGGCCTCTACAGAAGCCTCGAGGGCCTGGCCTGCAAACAGTGTGTTGATTCCCAGGGAATACTGATCGGATTGCTGCGGCTTTGTGTTGGGGGAGGCGGTAAACCAAGTGTCGACGGGACTGCCCGTTATGCTGATCCTTGCCTGTTGGAGGTACTGATTTGACCGGGAATATGCTCCTTTGACTGAGATATCCTTTCCAAGAGGCAGGGAGGCGGATACTCTCGGTTCAATGCCGTTATAGGTCTTGATCCTTTCTCCCTTTGGAATGTCCGTGACTTTGACAAGTTCATGGGTGACTGGATCGAAATACCTCTGTGTGGTCCCTCCTAGAGTGGTGAAGGATGAGAACCTAAGTCCATAACGGACGGTCAGCGGACCGATTTTCTGTTCATTCTGGAGATAGGCGAAAGGCTGGACGGCATAGGTTGATGGCATTACCACTTTGTTTACTACAGTACTACCTTCCTCGGGGGTGCACTCACCTGGATTGATGGAATAATATGCCAGTCCCAGGCCGGCCTGGATGGTGTTGCGGGAATTGGCGTACCAGGTCCATCCCGCCTTTACACCGGTTTCGCGGATACTTTGCAGGTAGTCGAACCGCGCCTCGTTCATGTCTCCTGCTATGGTGTTATTGTAGAAGGAGTTGTAAACTGTCATGTCAGAGGTGAGGGAATGTCCGTAGACATGGTTCCATCTAAGGGACTGGGTGTGGTTGGCAGAACCGAATTCCATTTTCCCCATATCGAATTCCTCCATTCCTAATCCGAAGATGTCCCTACCATCAAAAGCGCTGAGGTAGAGCCTGTCCCTTTGTCCCGCTACCCAACTGAGTTTTGCGTTCAGGTCATAGAAATACATCTTTGTGTTGTCAGGAAGGTTTTCACCCAGGAGAGGAAAGAAGATGTCCAGGTAGGTCCTCCTCCCGGAGAACATGAAAGACAATTTTTCAGGAATAATGGGACCTTCTACGAAGACTTTTGATGTAATCAGTCCGATGGACGCGTTTCCTCCGAACTCCCTGTTGTTGCCATCCTTCCCGCTAATGTCCAGAATTGAAGAGATTCTTCCTCCGTACATGGAAGGGAAATCTCCTTTGTAGAGTTCTGCACTCCTGATCGCATCACTGTTGAACATAGAGAGGAAGCCTAGAAAGTGACCGCAGTTATAGACAGGGGCTCCGTCCATCAGGATGAGATTCTGGTCTATGCCTCCTCCTCTAACGCTGAATCCGGTTGCTCCCTCACTTGGAGTCTGTACTCCCGGCATCATCTGGATTACCCTGATTATGTCGCTCTCTCCCATAAGGGTTGGAAGTCTCTTTACAAGGGCGGCATCTACCCTCTGGCGTCCCATCTGCGGCAGTTTAAGTTCGTCCCGTTTGGTTTTGGAAAACACGGTAGCTGCTTCGATGGTCTCCTTGTCAGTTTCCATGTCGAAGTCCAAGACTGTAGAAACGGTGAGAGTGACGTTTTTTTCCACTGTCTTGTAGCCAGTATAGGAACATAGAATGATTATCTCTCCTTTCTCAAGGGAAAGGGAATAATAGCCTGAATTGTCGGCTGCGACACCAAATTCCTTATCCTTGGTGAACACGACAGCTCCAGCCAGGGGTTCTCCGCTGGCGGAGTCCCTTACATGACCTGATAGGATTACTTTCCTACCCTGCGCACCTGTTGGGAAGCAGGACAGGACAAATGAAATCACAATGATCAGTATTCGTCGTACGGGTTTCATCCACTCCGGTTTTAACTCTGCAAATATACAATCCTTGTTTTGCAATCAGGTTGCATTTTTATAACTTTACGTAATTTCGATGTCACAGGAAGATGAAACCATCCAGCCAGACTGCTTTCATGATCATTGTCGTACTGCTGCTCATGGCTGCCGACCTTTGTGCCGGCGGTGCTGGTCTGGGGCTGCCTGACAAGGTAATATTCGTGAAACTCCGTCTTCCGAGGATGCTGACTGCAGTCCTGGCAGGAGCGTCACTGGCCCTCGCTGGCCTCCAGATGCAGAGCATATTCCGCAATCCTCTGGCTGACCCTCACATAATGGGTGTCAGCGCTGGAGCAGGGACCGGGGCGGCTGTGGCGACCTTGATCGTAGGAACGTCTCTCCCTGCCGCACTTTCCGGCCTGACCATAGTCTCGGCAGCTTTCATCGGGGCACTTCTGAGTTCGCTCCTTGTTATGATGGTTTCCTCTAGGATACACAGTGCCACCACGTTGCTCATTTTCGGAGTGATGATGGGTTTTGTGTTCAGTGCAATCACTTCTATACTTGAATATTCGGCTAATGCCGAAAGCCTGAAAGTCTTCTACAGCTGGTCAGCCGGGAGCTTCATCGGTAACGGCCCTACGGGGATAATCATAATTGCTGCAGCACTCCTTGTTGGACTTGCTTTAGCCTTTTTGAATAATCGCGGGCTTGACCTTTCCTTATTCGGGGATGACTACACCGCTATGGCTGGCGCCAGTCCCTCACGGATCAGGAATATATCCATGGTTGGAAGCTGCCTGATGGCAGGAGCGGTCACTGCGTTCTGCGGTCCTCTTGGCTTCGTGGGAATAGTGTCTCCACACATAGCGCGTTCCTTGATCCGCTCTTCGGTTCATCTCAAGACCATTCCTGCCACCATTCTGGTGGGGGCAGGCTTGTCTTTGATAGCAGACATCCTCTCGCAGGTATTCCCGACTCCTCTACCGGTAGGGAGCACCATGGCAATCATAGGTATTCCGATCATACTGTTCATACTTCTTCCGGTCCCTGAGTTTTGTCGAAGGGCCGGTAAAACTGACTCCAGGTCATGATTAAAGCCATCGATATAGTAGTTGGATACCAGGGGACCACAGGAACCCCTGTTGCAGGTCCTTTGAGCTTCAGTTTTGCTGACGGAGAGTGTGTGATGCTGAGAGGCAGGAACGGAAGCGGTAAAACGACTCTGATGAAGACCCTGGCCGGCCTGCTGCCACCCCTCTCAGGTTCGTTCGAGACTGGGGGAGAAGCCCTCCGTCAGGCCCAGGTCGGCGCAATCCTGGTGCCGACACGTATCCCCAAGGTCAAGGGTTTTACTGTCCGAGAATTCATCCGTACCGGGATGCTCGCTTCCCTGGGATCTTTCAGAAAACTCGACCAGGAAGCGGAACGCAGTCTGGAAGATGCCCTGCAAATGATGGAACTGGACAGTCTGGCAGGGAAGGATATCAGCCGGATCAGCGATGGAGAGTTCCAGAAGGCCTGCATAGCCGCAGCCCTGACACGGAAAGCGAATGTCCTTATGCTTGACGAACCGACAGCCTTCCTGGACGTGGAAAACCGCATTATGGTCCTTCAGACCCTTCAGCGCCTCGCCCATGAAACGGGCACCACAGTCATGTTCTCAACCCACGACATCCACGACGGCGCCCTCTACTCAGACGCAACTCTGGCGTTGTGAATCCACAACCAATGGTGCCGTGATTTGTATCTATTTGAATATTAACAAATAATTCGCTCTATATCAGTAAGGTACAAATCACGCTCAGTACCAGATGCCCTGAAAAGAAGACTCTACTTCTTCAGGAGTTCCTCGATGTGCTCGGCATAATCTAGGGTGGTGTCGAGGTAGAAGACGATTTCCGGAACTATTCTGAGCTGGCGGCCTATCTGTCGTCCAAGGGCTCCGCGGAGTTCGCGCATGTTGTCGTTGAGGATCTTCATGACCTCTTCCGCCTTTGAAGAAGGGAATATGCTTACGTAAGTCTTTGCAACTGACAGGTCGGGACTGATCCTGACCTCGCTGACAGTGACCATGGCACCTCCGAAGAAGGCCATGCCCTTGCCGCGGATGATTTCGGCGAGGTCCTTCTGGATCTCACGAGCTACCTTCAGCTGTCTGGTTGTGGCCTGCTTCTCCATGATTAGATTATATTGATAATGAAATAGTTTTTCTTTCCTTTCTGGGCAAGGATATACTTCCCGTCCACGATATCCTTCTCGGAAATCTCGTACTCTATGTCAGTGACCTTGTCCTTGTTGATGGATACTCCGTTTCCAATGGTCATCTTCCTGGCTTCGCCCTTGGAAGGGAAGACCTGGGTCTTGACTGCGAGGAAGTCCAGGATGTTGCAAGGAAGCTCAGCTCTTGGCATGTCAAAGGTGGGAACACCGCTGAAAACAGCGAGGAAAGTCTTCTCGTCCAGCTTGCGGAGCTCGTCAGAAGTGGAGTTTCCGAAAAGCATCTTGGAAGCGGAGACTGCATTGTCATATTCAGCTGCCCCATGGATCATGGTGGTGATTTCCTTGGCGAGGAGCTGCTGGAGAGTCCTGCGTCCGGGGTCGGCACGATGCTCGGCGATGGCGGCGTCGATGGTCTCCTTGGGGAGCATGGTGAATATCTTTATGTACCTCTCGGCATCCTCGTCGCTGACGTTGAGCCAGAACTGATAGAACTCATAGGGAGAGGTCTTCTCAGGATCGAGCCAGATGTTTCCCTTCTCGGTCTTTCCGAACTTGGTGCCGTCTGCTTTCTTGACGAGAGGGCAGGTGAGTGCAAATGCGTCTGTCTTGCCGAGGATCCTGCGGATGAGTTCGGTACCGGTGGTGATGTTGCCCCACTGGTCGCTTCCTCCAAGCTGGAGGCGGCAGCCCTTGTGCTCATAGAGCCAGAGGTAGTCGTAGCCCTGAAGGAGCTGGTAGCTGAACTCGGTGAATGACATCCCTTCGCGGGACTCGTCTGAAAGACGCTTCTTAACGGAATCCTTTGCCATCATGTAATTGACGGTGATATGCTTTCCTATGTCACGGATGAAATTGAGGAATGAATATCCCTTCATCCAGTCGTAGTTGTTGACAAGTTCAGCCTTGTTGGGAGCGTCTGAGTCGAAATCAAGGATCTTTGAGAGCTGGGCGCGGATGCCCTCGATATTGTGCTGGAGGGTTTCCTCGTCGAGGAGCTTGCGTTCCTGCGATTTCATCGAAGGATCTCCGATCATTCCGGTAGCGCCGCCGATCAGGGCGATAGGCTTGTGGCCGCACTGCTGGAAGTGCTTGAGGATCATTATGCTGACAAGGTGGCCGATGTGCAGCGAGTCAGCTGTCGGGTCGATTCCGACGTAGGCTGCCTGAGGGCCTTCCATGAGTTTTTCTTCCGTTCCCGGCATGATGTCCTGGATCATGCCTCTCCAATTCAACTCTTGGACAAAATTCTTCATCTTATGTGTCTGTTTTCTTTTTGTTCTTGAAATCGTGCAAATTTAGGCAATTTTACGTTAAATTTGTAAGCTACAACGAAATTAACGAACCAAAGTATATTTAGAACATGAGAAAGAAAATCGTAGCCGGTAACTGGAAGATGAACACTAACCTCCAGGAAGGCATTGAACTCGCCAAGGCGGTAGCCGCCAAGTCAGTCGAAACTCCCGAGAACGTTGGCCTTATCGTGGCCGCTCCCTTCACCCATCTCTGCGCCGTCGCCGAGGCTGTAAAGGGTTCCAAGGTCGAGGTTTCCGCTCAGAACTGCGCCGATCATGAGAAGGGCGCCTACACCGGAGAAGTCTCCGTTGGAATGCTTACCTCTGTCGGTTGCCAGTGGACTATCCTCGGCCATTCCGAGAGAAGGC
>CAMHFA010000080.1 GCA_946184255.1 uncultured Bacteroidales bacterium | reverse complement strand
CGGTCACCCCTGTGGATGTTGAGTACCTGGGCTACAGGACCCAGGCCATGGGTAGCATAGACGTCTCCCTTGTGCTTTTCATTAAAATCAAGCCTCCAGTTGTTCCAGTACTCATCCCAGAAAGGATCCAGGTTATGAAGGTATGAGCCCTCGACATGCAGTATCTCACCGAACAGGCCTGCCTGAGCCATTGACAGGCAAGAAAGCTCGAAGAAATCATAGCAGCAGTTCTCCAGCATCATAAAATGCTTCCTGGTCTTCTCGGACATGTTGATTACTGACCATATCTCGTCCAGTGAAGTTGCTGAAGGTACCTCGCATGCTACATTTTTGCCGTGCTCCATCGCATAGAGGGCCACGGGAACGTGATGTACCCAGTCCGTGCAGATATAGACAAGGTCGATGTCGTCCCTCTCGCAAAGCTGCTTGTAGGCCTCGGTGTCTCCCGAATATTCTGCAGCCCTCGGCAGGCCCCTTTCTTCCAGGGTTTTCTGGGAACGTTCCACATTCTCGGGCAGGACATCGCAAAGGGCGACTATCTTGACGCCGGGAATGTAAGTGAAGCGGGGTACTGCCCCCGATCCTCTCATGCCAAGGCCGACGAAACCGACTCTGACGGTGTCCATCGCAGGGACGGTAAGACCGATAACGTTTTCCTGACCGGCTGGCCGGGCAGGAACCTTAACCTTTATTGGGGCTGCGGTCTTGTTTGTAGAGCAAGACATGGCGGCCACTGCAATCAATGCAATAAAAAGATGCTTGATTTTCATGATTATACCAGTTAGTAGTTTTAAAATATGATCAAAACAGATTGGAGTTTATATTCGGTCGTAAATTGGGTCCATGAAGAGGCCGAAGCCGTTCAGAACCGGTGGGGCGTAGGCCTTGACGCTGACTCGGACCTTGTCCGTGGTAACCTTTTCTATCAAGGCGATTCTCTTGTAGCCGACAGTGGTTTCCTCCGCAACCGGATTCCAGGTTCCGTCAGGTGAGGCAACTTCGACAGTGAAGGACTTAATCCTCTGTCCCAATGGAATATATTCCTGGAGAAGGACCCTGTTGAAGGTCTTCTTCCCTTTCAGGGTGAAGGTAAGGGTTGCCTCGAAGGTTCCGTCAGGTGCAGCCCAATAGGAATCATAGTTGCCGTCCAGGATGTTGCGGGCTGCGAACCCACGTCCCCTTGACGAAGAAGCGGTAACCTTGGCTCCATCGGCAAGGTCTTCCTTGAATATCTCGTCCAGGGCACCCTTGAACTCGATCATCCTTGCGGAATCCACCGGATGAAGGCAACCTGTGGTGTCAGGAGGGACGTTCAGGAGGAGCAGGGAATTGCGGCCGACACTTGTGTAGTAGATACCAAGAAGGTCGTTGACCGACTTCACCCTTTCGTTCTCGCTCTCTCTCCAGAACCAGCCCGGGCGGATGGAGACATCCGTCTCTGCGGGAATCCAGGAGTTCCCGTGTACGTTTCCGGAATTGAGGGTGTCGGTAGGAGGAGATCCTGCTCCTGGAGTGTATCCTTCTGTATTGAGCGTACTCCAGTTAGTCCTTCCTGCAACTCCCCTTTCGTTTCCGACCCAGCGGCATCCGGGTCCGACATCGCTGAACATTATGGCCATCGGATGGAGATCGAGGACTGTCTTGTGGAACAGGGGCCAGTCATAGACTTGTTTCTTTCCGTTGGGGCCCTCCCCGTTCGCTCCGTCGAACCATTGCTCGAAGACATCTCCGTATTTCCCACCGTGGACGTCTTGAAGGGTCTTCACATAAACGTTATTATATTCAGGAGTGCCATAGTGCGGATCGTTCCTGTCCCACGGAGAAATATAGACCCCGAATTTCAAACCCTGCTTCCGACATGCTTCTGAGAGTTCCTTAAGCACGTCTCCCTTGCCGTCTTTCCATGGACTTGCAGCTACTGTGTGGGTGCTCATGGGGTTGGGCCACAGGCAGAAACCATCGTGGTGCTTGCCGGTGATGATTATTCCCTTGAATCCTGCAGCCTTTGCAGTCGATGCCCATTGGTTGCAGTCCAACGCTGTGGGATTGAATATGTCCTCGGCTTCAGTGCCCAGCCCCCATTCCCTTCCTGTGAAGGTGTTGGGCCCGAAGTGGACGAACATGTTCATCTCCATCTTCTGCCATTCTACCTGCTGGGGAGTTGGGATGGCTCCATAGGGTTCCGGAGCCGGCGCTTCCTTGCAGGAATAAAGCGCGGCGGCGACAATCGCCAAAGTAAGGATGATGGTCCTGGAGTTCATATATTCAGGGATTAGAGGAAAATCAGGGATGAGGTTTTCTCGGGATTGAATATGGTTCTGGCAGCTTCCTGAAGCTTTTCAGCGGAAACGGCTTCTATCGCTGCACGGTTTTGGGCATCTGACGAAACGGTCCCGAAGGAAACCAGGCTTTTTCCCATTGAAAGACATTGAGTCTCGCCATTGTCGGAACTGATTGCAAGCTGCCCGAGTAGTTGTTTTTTTGCAGCCTTTAGGGCAGCATCCGAAAGTCGTTCGTCCTGCATCTTCCGGATTACCTTGTCCACTCCCTTCAGGCATTTGTCCAGGTTACCCCTGTCGCAGCCAAGGGAGATTGCCATCACTCCGGTCTCGGAATACTGGGTGTAGGAGGTCTCCGCGCCATAGACCCAGCCGTTCTTTTCACGGAGGAGGTCGTTCAGCCTGGAGTTGGATGCGGGTCCTCCGATTATGTTCCCAAGAAGGATTGCAGAAAAACGGGTTTCCTTGTCGTAGAGGGATGGTGCCAAGGCACCGATCACTGCATTGACCTCGTGGTTCTTTTTCTCCACAGTCCTATGGAAAGCCCCTCTTGTTTCAGGGGTTTTCAAAACCCTGTCTTCGGGAATGACGGAGGAAGGAACGAAGACCTTGCCGACCAGCTTTAGGATAGCGTTTTCCATCCGCTTCTCATCCACGTCAGCTACGATGGCCAAGGCCATGTTTCCGGGGGTGAAACGCTCCCTGATGAACTTCCGGAGTTCTTCTCCGTTGATCTTCTTTACACTGGCAGTTGTTCCAAGGATAGGCCGCCCGAGTGGATGTCCTGAAAGAAGGGCTTCCTCGAATTTATCATAAACATCATCAGCGGGGGAGTCCTTGTAGGAGTTGATCTCGTCTATGACAACCCCCTTTTCGATTTCGATTTCCTCTTCCGGGAAGGTAGGACAGGTGGCGAGTTCCAGAAGGAGGGATGCCGCCTTGCCCAGGTCTTCTTTCAACACTGTGGCATGGATGACAATCTCCTCCTTTGTGGTGAAGGCGTTGAGATCACCGCCCAGGCGGTCCAGATAACTGTTGATGACACGCGAACTCTTGCGTGCCGTGCCTTTGAATATGGTATGTTCCGTGAAATGGGCAATCCCGCTGTGAAAGTCTCCTTCATCGCGGGTCCCGCACTTTATGGTGAGCGAACAATATCCGACAGCGTTGCCGCTCCTTTTTACAGCGTACTGCAGCCCGCAGGCTGCCTTGCCGATGAGCATTATTTCCTTATCTGATTAATGGTCCTGAGGTCGCCGGCGAGGAATCCGCGTCCGCTCCTTGCCGAGATCCGGTGCTTCTTGTACCAGTAAAGCTTGTGGTTGTCAGCTCCGATGAGGAGCTTATAGCAGACGGAGCCGTTGACAGGCTCGGTAGGAGCTACCACATAGCTGACGACGGCGTTGTAAGTCCCTTGCGTGAAAACCTCGTCCACATCGTCTTCATCCTCTTTCACAATGATATCCTGGTCCAGGGACTCAATCGTCTTGTCATCTACCTGTGGGGCGAAATCATCCTTGCTGAAATAAATCTGCCTGATGGCAAGTTTCTTCGTGTCCTCGGCACTCAGGGTGGAATAGGCCTTGACCTCGGAGCTGGTAAGGTTCTGGGCATGGTCCTGGATTATTGTCAGGAAGGCGGGAAGCAGGACGAATTCCCTGCCTGAAGGCTCGCTTGCCGAACGGAGGGGAAAGGATACCACTTCCAACATGTCATCGATGGATTTGGAAGCATCCTCGCCGCCCTTGACAAGGGTCAGGAAATCAATTCCAGGTTCCGATTCCTTACGCTGCTGGCCTTTTGCTACCAGCAGGAAATAGAACTTGTCGCTTGTCTTTATCTTTTCGAACTCTTCAACGGAGCAGAACTCGTAGGGAGACATCGTCCAGGTTGCAGCAACGCTCTCCTTGATAGCCTCGTTCAACATCTCATCACCGTTGAGTACTACCTTGGTGGTCTTTGCCGTAATGTCCTTCAGCTTCTCTTTCCTGGTGTAGATCTGTGCCTGGCCGAACATCTCCGAAGGGAGCAGGACACCGGCCAGAAGGCATATTATAAGTGCAAGTCTCTTTTTCATAGTGATTTCTTATTAAGTTGTGCAAGATACTCCGCCCTTGCCCTCTCGACGGAGACGGACTTCTTGAGAACAAATCCTGAGCCAAGGTACTTGGTGCGTACGTCTTCGTCAGCAGCCAGGGCTTCAGGTGTACCTTGCTGGAGGATGGTCCCTTCGTACAGCAGGTATGCCCTGTCAGTGATGGCCAGGGTCTCACCCACGTTGTGGTCCGTGATGATGACTCCGATGTCCTTGTACTTGAGCTTGGCGATGATGAACTGGATGTCCTCCACTGCAATCGGGTCAACTCCGGCGAACGGTTCGTCAAGAAGGATGAACTTGGGGTCGATGGCAAGGGCACGCGCTATCTCACAGCGCCTCCTCTCACCTCCTGACAACTGGATTCCAAGACTCTTGCGGACCTTGGACAGGTTGAACTCGTCGATAAGGCTCTCGAGACGCTCCTTCCTCTCCTCCTTCGTCATGTCGGACATCTCCATAACTGACATGATGTTGTCCTCGACAGACATCTTGCGAAACACGGAGGCTTCCTGAGGGAGGTATCCGATACCTTTCTGGGCCCTCTTGTACATGGGCAGTTCGGTGATGTCCTCATCGTCCAGGAATACCCTTCCTCCATTAGGAACAATCTGTCCGGTGATCATGTAGAAACTGGTGGTCTTTCCCGCTCCGTTAGGACCGAGGAAACCGACAATCTCTCCCTGGACGATTTCCATGGAGACTCCTTTTACGACAGTCCTGATACCGTATTTCTTGACTAGATTTTCGCAGCGAAGCTTCATCTTTGGTCTTCTGTTAATTCTACTTTACTTGGTCTCGAGTCCAAAATCCTTGATAAGGTTCTGGATCTCGCCGTTCTTTCCCATGAGGGCGGTTGCCTTCTCCTGGTCTGTGTAGGGTTGTTTCTCTTTCTTTTCCATCGGGATGACACCTACTTCAAGGCGAAGTTTGGAGGACCCTACCTTTTTCTGCAAATTTCCTTCCAAGGACCTCAGCCTGTTGTCCTGGATCCATTTCTGCTGGGCAGTGTTGACGACCTTGAAGGTGAGAACCTTTATTCCGTCAGCGGTCTCGACCTCAGCGGTGGCGTTTTTCAGGGTGTTGGCCAGACGTGTCTGCTGCATGGCCTCAAATTCCTCCGGTATAGCCGCCCATGCCTTGAGGATGGTGTTATCCTCCGGCAGTTCGTCAGAGACGGCCTGTACAACCGTTTCCTCGTGCTTCTTGTTCTCTTCTTCGAGGATGGCATTGAGCGACAGGGCAGAGCCGCTCTTGGCGGACCGGCGCCGCTCCCTTGGGGTGGATGTCTCGCTTCGCTCGACCCCACTGCCAACCTTTGGCAGGCCTGCATCTACCCTTACTTCACTCGCAGCTGTTAGCTTGTTTGACACTGTCC
>CAMHFA010000079.1 GCA_946184255.1 uncultured Bacteroidales bacterium | reverse complement strand
AAATTTACCTGGCAATCTGGATTGTGGTGTTCAGCCTTCTCGGACTCTACCTCCTCGGTAAGATACGTTTCAAGAACGATTCTCCCCTTGAGCACCTGTCTGTCACAAGACTGGCCCTGGCGATAACAGTGTTCACTTTCGTGGTCTACATGATCCCCGGCATGTGGGGCGCTCCACTCAAGGCCCTCTCAGGCTACCTTCCCCCTATCGAGACCCAGGATTTCGTTGTATGGAACTACGCAGACTCTCCCATGGGCATAGGGTCGGATAACGGTCTCCCCTACGCTTCGAGCCCTGTACGGGTAAACGGTCGCGGAGGAGAGCCGTCATCCGACTATGCCGAGAAGTACAACCTCCGCTTGCCGATGGGTTTCGACGGCTACTTCACGATTGAGGACGGACTCGCCGCATCGAAAGCCACCGGCAAACCAGTTTTTGTGGATATCACAGGCCACGGATGCGTAAACTGCCGTGAAATGGAACAAAGGGTCTGGAGCGATCCTAAGGTCCAGGACATCATGAAGAACGATTACGTCATGGTGTTCATGTACAACGATGACAAAACCAAGCTGGACAAGGACGACTGGGTGACTACCAAGGACGGGAAGGTCCTGAAGGACATCGGACGGGTTAACTCCTACATAGTCCGCGAAAGGTTCAATGTCAATGCCCAGCCCAACTATGCCCTCCTCGGTTCCGACGGAGAACTGCTTGTCCCCGTCAGAGGCTATAACCTCAGTGTCGAAGGCTTCGTCGAATTCCTCCAGTCAGGACTGGCAGCATTCAAGGTAAAGAACTGAAAATGAGACGTCTTCTTTTAAGCATGATGTTTTTGATGGCTGCTGCCGCAATCTTTGCACAGCAGCCATTCCAACATCCCTGGCAGGGTGCCAGGGTGGCATTCTTCGGTGATTCGATCACGGACTCCAGGGTAGTTCCCAGCAACCCTTCCCCGATTCCATCCGGTCATGACTGGACAGGAATTCCCGACTCGCATTACTGGGGGTATCTCCAGGAATGGCTCGGAATACATCCTCTTGTCTATGGAGTGAACGGCCGCCAGTGGGATGACATCCCTGATCAGGCTCGAAGACTCAAGGAAGAGCACGGTGACGGGTTCGATGCCATCACCATATTCATAGGAACGAACGATTACATTGCAGACATCCCCCTTGGCGAATGGTATGAAAAACGTCCGGAGAAGGTTACGGCTGCCCTTGGCTACCCAGCAACAGAATTCCTGATGATAAAGAGGACTCCATCGATGGACGGAGAGACCTTTAAGGGCAGGATAAACATTGCCGTCAGCACCCTGAAACGATTGTTCCCTGAGAAGCAGATAGTGATCCTGACTCCTGTCCACCGGGCATTCGCAACTTTCGGGTCGAATAACATCCAGCCGGAAGAATCCTATCCGAACAGATTGGGATTGTATATTCATGACTATGTGGAGGCCATCAAGGAGACCGCCAATGTCTGGAGTGTCCCGGTAATCGATCTCAACGCCCTCTGCGGCCTGAATCCGATGCTCGAGGAGCATTCAATGTACTTCGCAAATCCCAAGACCGACTTGCTCCATCCCAACGCAAAAGGGCACGAGCGTATCGCCCGCACCCTTCTTTATCAGTTGCAGGCCCTTCCCTGCAAGTTCTAGTCAATTAAAGGAAAATCGACATCGGCACTTCGCCGGTCCAACATAGAGGCTGTTCGACACCGAAGAGCTTCAGGACAGTCGATGCCGTGTTGACGGTGTTGTTGGCCTCCGTGATTGTAAATCCCTTCTTGATGCCTGGCCCCTTGACCACCCACGGGACGATCATCTCTTCAGGACTGACTCCGCCATGTCCCTTCCCTATTCCACCATGGTCGGTGATCCACATGATGTGGGTCTCCTCATAAAGGCCCTCCTTCTTCAGGAAGTCCAACATGCGTCCCACCTGTACGTCACCTTCCTCTATCGATTGAATGTACTCGGGAGACATCCACGCTGAAGTGTGCCCGACATGGTCTGTGTGAACATTGTACAAGAACATGAACATCTTCTCGTTCCTGTTCGCGGAAATATACTCCATAGCCCGGTCATAAAGGGCAGGGTAACCATCATCACTTGCGGAGAGTTTTTCGTCAATGTACTTGGGATTCATGCCGTTTATCAGAGGGAGCCAGTTCCAGTAGTACGCGGTTTTTATACCCGGCACATTGTCTTTCAGCACTTTAAACACTGAGGGAAAATACCCGTCCTCGTCCCTTTCAACCGACTGTAACTTGTAGTTGTCCACTTTCCAGCCATTGTCTGCAACGCCGTGTACCTCAGGACCTGCCCCAGTAAGATGGCTTGTATAATTAGGGAGGGTTATAGAAGGCATGACGTCACGGGTAGCGTAGGATGTAGCCCCATCTGCTATCAACGTATCTATATTCGGTGTCTTGGCCTGGGCCAAGCCATCCACACGGATTCCATCGAAGGTCATAATAATGACCCTTTTAGCTTTACGAAGCCTTTTTGCAGCCTTGGCCTCAGCCTCCAGGGCAAGAGGGCCGAGCATTGTGGTGGCGGCCACTCCGGCCCCAGCCACAAGGCTCTTCTTGAAAAATTCTCTTCTCGAAACACTCATGATAATCGGTTGTTAGTTATTGTGCTATTGAATAGATAGTTGCCTTGCCACCTTTTATGGTCAAGGAGCCATAAGGCTCGGAAGGGAAAACCAGGTTGGTCATCGCCATCTTGCCTTCCGAATCAAAGACCTCGATGCTGCAACGGTCTATGAATATCCTAAGCTGCTTCATGTCTCCGTGAACCGGGGCTATGGTCCTTGCGGGGAAATCCTTATGGAATGAGGTATTACCGCTCAAGTTCCTGTCCATCACGAACTTCCTACTCTTGGAATCATATTCCATAATGACCTTCTCCCCTTTCTGGTTGGACAGTACTATGCTGGCGGTCCCCTTGAGGTCCACGACTATCTCGCAGGTTTCAGAAGGCTGCTTAACCTTGTTTCCACGAAGGGAAAGGAGTTCCCTGGAAGGAATCACTCCACAATAGTATCTCCCGTCATTCTCGAATATGTCAAGGTCCCTGGGAAGGCTGTTGGCGGAACGGAACTGCATGGTGGGCACTACTCCGGCATACTGCCAGTTGCTCATCCACGCAAGGGCGATCCGACGTCCGCCAGGTGCATTGTCAAAGGTCACAGTGGCATAATGGTCTTTGCCATAATCCATCCACAGGGCGTCTTTCTGGGTGGTGGTGAATTTGTGGCCGTCGAAATCCCCTATGAAATACTGGGTTCCGCTTCCTCCACCCGGGGCTCCGCCAGTGTTGCAGACCAGCATCCATTTACGGGCACCCGTTCCGCGCACATTCAGGGCGAACAGGTCAGGGCACTCCCAGACGCTTTCGTGGCAACCATATCCTTCTCCGAATGAACTCTCATACTTCCATTGCTTAAGGTCGTATGACGAATATATCCTCATCTCCTGTCCTGCCGCAAGGATCAGGTTCCACATTCCGGCTTCACCGTTCCAGAAAGCCTTCGGATCCCTGAAATCAGGGATGTCACCGGTTATCACAGGATTGGAGACATATTTGGTAAAGGTGCGTCCATCGTCAGCCGAGTAAGCCATTGACTGGGTTTGGTTCTGGCCGGCGGAAGTGTAAAACGCAATGACAGTACCTTCTCCGAAACCGGAAGAATTGATCCTGTCCACCACGCAAGAACCGCTGAATATGGTTCCGAGCGCATCCGGCTCAATTGCCGCAGGCAGGGCATCCCAATGGATGAGATCCCGGGAAACGGAATGCCCCCAGGTCATGTTCTCCCATTGCGAACCATAGGGATTCCATTGATAATAAAGATGATAGAGTCCATCTTTATAGAACATTCCGTTGGGATCGTTCATCCAGCCATAGGGTGGGGTGTGATGATACACGGGACGGAGCCTTTCCTTGTTTGCAGTCTCGAAGCCGTTGCCCTGGGGCATCTCCGACCAGCAGACAAACTGGCGGATAACATCAGGAGTCAATTTGTTCCCTCGGAAGGTAATGTCGAGCATTAATTTGTCCGAGCCGAAACGGGATATGTCCAGCGGAACGAAATAGTCTATCTTGTCAACCGCCAGCCTGACGTTGAAGGACTGGCGCTGTTCTCCGGCGACAAGCACCCGTACGCTGGCGTTATCGACGCTTTCCTGAACCGGAAGCATCAAGTACTTTCCAACGACATCCACTCCGACCATAGCATGTCTGTTACCAAGTACCTTCGGAGTAACGGCACTCAAGGCAGTTGCCATGAACACCATTGCAAACAATAAAACTATCTTTCTCATGATAGCACTAATATAATCAATTATTTTCATTTGTGTTTTATGGGATAATTACATATTTTTGAATATCTCCAAAAATCATCGCGATATGGCAAATGCAGTTCTGGTCGGGGTTGACATAGGAGGCACCAAGTGCGCCGTCACCCTTGGCATTCCCGAAAGACAGGGAATCAAGATCATGGACAAGTCCCGATTCCCCACTACGGATGTGGAGGGCACCATCAGGGACATAAAGTTGGCCTTAAGGGAAATCCTTGCCAAGAACGGACTGGATTCAAGTGGAATCAGTGCCATCGGAATCAGTTGCGGAGGGCCTCTGGACAGCAGTACCGGCGTGATCATGTCTCCTCCCAACCTTCCTGGATGGGATAATATCCCCATTGTCAGGATCCTGTCTGAAGAGTTCGGAGTCCCGGCTGCAGTCCACAACGACGCCAACGCATGCGCCCTCGCCGAATGGCTATTCGGGGCTGGCAAAGGCACCAGGAACATGGTCTTCATGACTTTCGGAACGGGGCTCGGTGCGGGATTGATCCTCGACGGGAAGCTCTACACAGGGACCAATGACAATGCCGGTGAGCTTGGCCACATAAGGCTCGAGGAATATGGTCCAGTAGGGTATGGCAAGGCCGGTTCTTTCGAAGGCTTCTGCAGCGGCAGCGGCATCGAGCAACTGGCCAGGTCCATGGTAAAGGAACGCCTTCAGATGGGTCAGGCCGTATCTTGGTGCCCCGACGGTGATTTGAGTGTGATTACAGCGAAAACAGTGGCGGAGGCCCTGAGGTCTGGTGATTCCCTGGCCAAGCAGGTGTATGATATCTCTGCCCGTCAACTCGGCAGGGGCCTGTCGATAATCATAGACATCCTCAATCCCGAGGTCATAGTTATCGGAAGCATTTACGCCCGGAACGAAGACATATTCAAGCCACTTATGGAAGAGGTCCTCAGGAAGGAAGCGCTTCCCCTGGCCAACAAGGTGTGCAAGGTGGTTCCTGCAGCCCTGGGAGAATCAATCGGAGATTATGCCGCCCTTTCCATAGCCGCCAGCATATTATGAAAGATATCCAAGGAAAAATAGCACATAGCCTGGATGAGGCTCGTTGTGAACTGGAGCAGTTCCTGGCTGATCCGGAGTCCATTGTCACAATCAGCAAGGCTGCTGACATCATGTCAGAATGCCTGTCTTCCGGAGGCACTATTATCAGTTGCGGCAACGGGGGTTCCCTGTGCGATGCCACGCACTTTGCCGAGGAACTTACCGGCAGATACCGGGAGAACAGGCCTTCCCTGCCGGCAATGGCCATAAATGACCCGGCCTACCTGACATGTGTCGGGAATGATTTCGGTTTCGATGTGGTCTTCAGCCGTTGGGTGGAAGCTTTCGGGAGACCTGGCGATGTACTGCTCGCAATAAGCACCAGCGGCACTTCCCCAAACATCCTGAAAGCCGCTCAGGCAGCCCATGAACGAGGCATG